>JAPORK010000007.1 GCA_026710285.1 Endozoicomonadaceae bacterium
TACAAAAATACAAATTTTTATGAATGATTTTTCTATGAGATGAAAAGAAATTATACTAAAAAAGTATTTAGGTTCAGGTTTAAATATAAATTATTTTAATAATTTTTCAGGGGTGCTTAGTAAAAGGATATTATCTGCTTTGTATTATTTTTTATAGTCGGATTACCTGCTATAAAGGTCTGTCTCTTGTTCACATTTTTAAGCTCCGATTTTTATTTGCAGGTTTATCTTCTACTGAAGAATATACCAGTCTCTACTGAACGCATCGTAGGCTGAGCTTGTCAAAGCCCGGCTGCTGGCTGCTTTATACTTTCCAGGTTTCGACAAGCTCAGCCAACTGTTTTATGTCAAAAAGGCAGGTATATCAGTAACAGGCAACCTGCCAGGATAAAAATGAAAACCTAAAAAATGTGGCTAAGAGGGAGTATAAAGGCAACGTTTTCATGCTTGAGAATGAAGGACTCAGGAATTCTCTGAGTAAAATCAGCCATTATTTCCTGAGTCTGCTTGTAACTCACTTGCTTATAGTTTGTTCGCCCAGCATGTTTGCAGTGCCATTCAAAAGACTGTAGACAGATGCTGACAACTTATCCGGATGCTATTAACTTAAGTTCTGTTATCCATGCCTCTTTTCAAAAGCTTTCATAAATTCAGCCAGAGCATTAACAGCCTCTTCATTAACACCATTGTAGAGACTGGCACGCATTCCTCCCTCTGATTTATGTCCTTTGATCTGACGTATTCCATTTTTTTCAGCTTCCTGAATAAACAGTGGATCTAATGTAGAATCATGCAGATGAAAAGGTACATTGATAACAGATCGGTATTTGAAATGAATCTTGTTGCTATAGAAATCAGTACTATCAATTACTTCATATAGTTTTGCTGATTTTTTGTAACTGAGCGCTTCCATCGCTTTAACACCACCATGTTTCTTTACCCACTGGAATGTCAGATTAGCTACATACCATGAAAATGTAGGTGGTGTATTTGGCATTGATTTATATTCATCAATGATCTTGTAATTTAACAGGCTAGGACAAAATGACATTGCCTGATCCATAAAGTCATCACGAACAATCACTATTGTCATTCCGGCAGGTGCAATATTTTTTTGAACGCCTGCAAAAATAAGACCAAACTGATTAACGTCAAAGTCCTCCTGTAAAATACAGGAAGTCATATCTGCAACCAACGGAACGCCGTGAGTCTCTGGCACTGTAGGAAAACGAATGCCACTAACAGTTTCGTTAGGCGTATAAAAGACATATGCAGCTTCTTTAGAAAGCTGCCATTGCTCTTTTCTGGCAATACCCATAAATTGTGCCGAGTCTGTTTTAGCTACGATATTTACATTACAATATCGTTGTGCTTCTTTAGCTGCTTTTTCAGACCAGATGCCCGTGCAAAAATAATCAGCATTTTTATTCTTTCCGGAAAAGTTAAGCGGTATTGCAGCAAACTGAAATGAAGCTCCCCCTGCACAGAACAGTACTTTATAATTGGAAGGAATCGACATAATATCGCGCAAATTTTGTTCTGCTTCTTCCGCCGTTTCAATAAACTTGCTATCGCGGTGGCTGGATTCCATAACAGAATAACCACAATCCTTCCAGTCCAGCAGTTCATCCCGGATCTGTTCCAGTATCTCAACAGGCAATGCAGCGGGACCTGGTGAGAAATTATAAGTTCGTTTTGACATACTTCACCTGTAAATATTAATATTATAACAGTCGCTTTTATATTAACTCTGTGACCATTTCGATCAATATATTTTCAGGAAAACTAAACGACGTTAATTTTCGGTTTTTATGTTTCTGCTAACGTCTCACTATTGTTAACTTCCTCCTCCTCTTCTTCCTCTATCATATCTGGTTCTTCGATTCGGTCAACACCGACTAACTGTTCATTGCCCCGTACCCGGAGAAGACGTACCCCTTGTGTATTACGACCCATGACACGCACTTCATCAACCCGGGTGCGTATCAGTGTTCCCAGGTTAGAAATCAACATGATTTCTTCACCATCAAGTACCTGAACACCACCTACCATTGCACCATTACGATCATTACACTGCATGGCAATTACACCTTGTCCGCCGCGGTTTATTGTTCTGAAATCAGTTACCGGTGTACGCTTTCCATGACCGGACTCGCTTACAGTCAAAATTTGTGCATTATCATCAGGAATAACCAAAGAGATGACTTCCTGTCCATCTTTTAAGCGTATTCCCCGAACACCTCTGGCTTGGCGTCCCATATCACGTACATCTGATTCATGAAAACGAACCGCTTTACCTGCATTGGTTAATAACATAACATCGTTGTTACCATTAGTGATTGCAGCTTGTACCAGTGCATCCCCTTCATTCAGACCAATGGCAATCAGCCCTGTAGATCGTGGTCTGGAAAATTGTGGCAGAGCCACCTTTTTTACTGTTCCAAAGCGGGTCACCATGAAAATATAGTGACCCTCAGTAAATGCTTCCACCGGAAGCATGGTAGTAATTTTTTCACCTTCATCCAGTGGTAAAAGATTAATCACCGGACGTCCACGGGAGATACGGCTGGCTTCGGGGATTTGATATACCTTCATCCAGTACATTTTTCCTTTACTGGAAAACAGAAGAATCTGCGTATGCGTGTTAGCTACCAACATATGCTCAACAAAATCTTCTTCTTTTAGCGCTGTTGCCGATTTACCTTTACCACCACGACGCTGTGACTGATATTCTGATAACGGTGTTGTTTTTGCATAACCACTATGAGAGAGAGTAACCACCATATCTTGTTCGTTAATTAAATCTTCAACCGTCAGATCATGTCGAGAACTTGTGATCTGAGTGCGACGATCATCACTGAACTCTTCCATCATCTGTTTTAGTTCTGTACGGATAACGTCAAGTAATTTTTCTGGATCTGCCAAAATTGATACCAGTTCTGCAATAATCAGTAGTAGTTCTTTGTATTCGGTGATTAGTTTTTCATGCTCAAGCCCGGTTAAGCGATGTAGCCGCATATCTAAAATAGCTTTTGCCTGTTCAGGAGAGAAACGATAAATGCTACCATCAATACCATAGATTACAGGTAAAGATTCAGGGCGACAAATATTTTTATCAGCACCATCAAGCATTTCCAGCACATAACCTGCACCCCACTCCTGGCGAATCAGTGTTTCCTGGGCTTCCTGAGAAGATTTTGAGGCTTTAATTATCTTAATTACAGGATCAATATTTGATAAAGCAACCGCCAGACCTTCAAGAATATGCCCGCGTTGACGTGCTTTTCTTAATTCAAAAACAGTGCGGCGTGTGACCACTTCACGGCGGTGACGCACAAAGGCTTCAAGCATCTGTTTGAGGGTGAGTAGTTGCGGTCTTCCATCGACCAAAGCAACCATGTTAATACCAAAAACACTTTCAAGTTGTGTTTGTGTATAAAGATTATTTAATATCACTTCGCCAGATTCACCACGACGCAGCTCAATGACAACACG
The DNA here is from genome assembly GCA_026710285.1 of Endozoicomonadaceae bacterium. Lineage (GTDB taxonomy): Bacteria > Pseudomonadota > Gammaproteobacteria > Pseudomonadales > Endozoicomonadaceae > JAPORK01. Next base: position 3,496 of record JAPORK010000007.1, read on the forward strand.
CAGACCGTCTTTGTCTGATTCATCACGAATTTCAGAAATACCTTCAATTTTTTTATCTTTAATCAAAGCGGCAATTTTTTCTATCAGGCGTGCTTTATTTACCTGGTAAGGTAATTCAGTAATAATGATTTTTTGCCGTTTGTTATCTTCAATAACTTCTGCATTAGCACGAATATAAATACGTCCTTTACCTGTCCGGTAAGCAGATAATATGCCTGCACGACCGTTGATTGTTGCACCGGTAGGAAAATCTGGTCCGGGGATGTGTGTTAGCAACTCATCAAAGGTAATTTGTGGGTTATCGATCAGCGCCAGACAGGCTGAAATAACTTCTTTTAAGTTGTGCGGTGGAATATTTGTAGCCATACCAACAGCAATACCTGTAGATCCGTTGATCAGAAGATTAGGTATTTTTGTTGGCAGTACATCAGGAATTTGTTCGGTTCCATCGTAGTTAGGAACAAAATCAACGGTTTCTTTTTCAAGATCAGCCATTAATGCATGAGCTATTTTGGTCATACGAATTTCTGTATAACGCATTGCTGCAGCAGAATCACCGTCAACAGAGCCAAAATTACCCTGACCATCAACCAGCAAGTAGCGTAGTGAAAAATCCTGCGCCATACGTACAATAGTATCATAAGCAGCTGTATCACCGTGAGGGTGATATTTACCGATGACATCCCCGACAACACGGGCAGATTTTTTATATGGTTTATTCCAGGCATTGTTAAGCTCATTCATTGCAAATAATGTACGGCGATGAACGGGCTTAAGCCCGTCCCGTACATCCGGCAAAGCCCTGCCAATAATGACGCTCATTGCATAATCAAGATAAGAGCGTTTTAATTCATCTTCGATGTTAACCGGGAGAATTTCTTTTTTTGTATCAACCATATGCGTTTTTTAGCCCTTTAAAAAAGCAATCTTTTTACCATCCTGAGGCTATGAACTAAAGCCGGACTGGAAGCGTAATGAGTCAGCTATATTTTTAACTATATTTGCAGCTTTTCAGAATTAATCTCAACAACAACAATTAAAGATGAGCTGTATTATCAATGCTTACGCAGATTCGTTATATAAAATTTTCTGACATCTGCACTAAATCATATCATACTTCATAAAACACAGCAGGTTTTTAAGCTTATAAACAATAAATATTATTATAAATAAATATAAAAAATTATGGTATATGTTACAGTAGCCGCTTTTTTTAGGATGTTTTAAAGTTAATCTGAGCAGAGTTGGGCTGCGATTCCGGGTTGTTTTTGTTAAACCGGAAAATAGTATCTGAACAATAAAGTGCAGTGTCTATCAGGCTGTGAGTTTTTCTTCGGTGCTTTTTGTCTGGCTGCAATATTAAAGTTCCTGTACGTTCCCTGTACAGGATTTAATAACAAAGTGTTGCTATGAGTTATCCTGTTGTTGACAAGAATCGTGTATTTCAATACAACATGTTGCGGGTGTTTTTCCGGCTTTTATCATAATAAGAGAATCATCTTTCTCAAACCATATATTTCCCTGCCCTCCAAACAGACTAATGCTTGCACACAAGTTCGTAAATATTTCCTGTTCTTGTGGAGTGCTTGCTATTCCTGCCGGCACATAATTAGTGAGTTTTGCTTCCTGAAATTGTGGCGGAGATCTCTTGTCATAAACAGATATATTCGATTTTATTTGGTTTAGCTTTAAGGTTGTTTCCTTATTCTGCATATCTACTAATTGTTTTTTCCATGTTGTCCTTTTAGCAGGTTTAGGCTGCAACAATGTTTTTTTATGCTGTTCTGTTTCTTCAGGCGATGGAGCTTTGATTTCAAGATAGTCTTCTGGCTTGTTGACGAGCAATCTTTGTTTGAAAGAGGGGCTGTCTGCTATCGGGGGTGCTGTTCTTTTTGGTGTTATATTGGTGCTGGTATCTGTTGAGTCCGGTGCTGATGACCCCTCAGGATATTGAAAGTGCAACGTTTTTGGGGGTGTATGCAGTGGTGAGTGTGGAGATGTGGGTGACAAATCAAGTTTTTGCAAACTATTCTGGATGTCTCTGAAAGCAGAATGATCAGATATAGCTGTCTTGTTATTGGTTGTTCTGTTTGGTCTGCCTTGTTGGGTTGTGCCTGATGTAAGTGAAGCAGCTGGTTTTGCTTTTGTTGATGGCAGTGTCATTGATTTTATTTGTCGCGGTGGTTGTATAGCCGGTACACCAGCGGAAGACATATACATATAATCATCTGGCAAGGATTTGTTTTTTTTCTTTTCAGAGGCTAATTCAATAACAGCATACTCATGATGAGTAGTCGCCGGTGATGTTGAGGTACAATTAGGATGCCGTTTTAGTTGTGAATAATCCTCAGGCGCTACAGTTTTGGCAGCTGCCTGGATATTCGCCTGGATATTCGAAGTCTTGTTGCCATGGCTGTTTGTTGGGTTATCATAAATATGCCCGTCAGAATTATTCCCAGCAGATTGTAAATTTAAAATATGGGATACAGGCGTTTCATACTCGGATGCATCTGTACCCCGTTTGGCTTCATGTTCCTCTTGTATTGTGGGTATGTCGCTGCTTTCGCTAGAGTATTTTACTCTTGTTCGTAATTTCTGAGCAGAACCCTTTGAAGGTGAAGAATGGCTACGGGCTAATGTTACTATTCTTGCAGCAACAGAAGGTTTGTGAGTTTCTGAAAATTTTTTAATGCTCGGAGACTCATGGGTGGTTGCAGGTTTTTCAGTATGCGCAAGTGTTGACGTATCTTCAGAGTCAGTGGCATCTTTAGCTGCATTGTATGGATCTTTTAACCACTGGTCATGATGTTCAAAAACAAAGAATAGTTTTCCTGACTGTGCTTCTCCCGGAGCTCCTGTCTCGATTTGGAATCCGATATTCTCTATGCCTTTATCAAGAGGGTCCTTTTTACTGGAATGGTCATTCTGGTTGCCAGAGTCATTATGTTCGTCAAAGACATACTGCATCACTGCAAAAGAAGACTTCTTGCCGGCAAAGTTTTTGTTTAGCGGCTTGTGTCCATGATGATGTAGTAACTTCCGGGAAGTAAAAATCATGTCATTTACCGGTCTGATGATATTGTATACAGCATATTCAGACAGAGATTTTACAGAAGATAAGCCTATTAATTTTTTTATAAATAAGAATTCTGAATTGTCTAAAGTAATTATTGGTTGATTGTTACCTGCTACATCAATGTATTGTACACAAGGATCAAAATTTGCATATTCTACGTTATTTTTACCATCTGTGACATCCTGTTCATTTGGATATATATGATATGTCACTGTTGTTACGAATGGTACATCTTGTCCGGTTAAATGTTCCATAATGCTATAGAACCAGAGTGATGATTTTTGGTTTTTTGTGGAGATGGTCTTAATGTCCCATTGCTTCAGATAACGGTATGCTATCAATTCTGATGGTTGTGATACAGCATTGGCATCGAAGCGTGTTAATTTCAGTGTTGCTGGCGAGAGAAGATCATTTTTTTCGGATTGAAATTCCAGTCTGCCAATCTGTGTTGCGAAATTATTGTTATCGAGGCGGTATATATTTAACACCCCTGCGGAGGAAGACATCAATAAAGAAAGTAGTAAATTAATGACTGCACAACCTAAAAGTGCAGAATAATTTCTATGGTCTGTAATCTTTCGGTATAGTTTTATTAATTTTTGCGGCATTGTTTTTACTCTTGTACAACTCAATTCAAGACAGGAGTATAGACAAAGGATGCTAATTGTCTTGTAAATAATAAGATTTTCTTACGACCGCGGGTTAAAAATATAAATTCAGGCTGGCTTTGAATGTTGCGGTTTGGTTGCAGTAGAGCAGATATTTATTTTTAAATTATTGGTTTCAAAGATTTTTTTAAAAAAGCATGTTTTTTGTAATCTGTTATTGCGCTGCAAAAAACATGCTTATACTTCCGACAGGTAATTTAATTATTCACTCTTTACGTATACTTTAACTGCTATTTTTACATCAGTATGCAGCTGGATAAGAATATCATATTCACCCACATAGCGAATAGGACCATCAGGCAGACGAATTTCACTTCTGGAAACTTCAACACCGGCTGATGCAATTGCACTGATAAGATCGCGTACGCCAATAGAGCCAAAGAGTTTGCCCCCATCACCAGCTTTTGCAGTCAGTGTTAATTCAATTTCAGACAATGCTGCTGCACGTTGTTCAGCATTGGTTAATTCATCTGAAGCCTTTTTTTCAAATTCAGCCCGGCTTTTTTCAAATTTAGCCTCGTTTTCTGGGGTTGCAAGAACAACTTTATTACAAGGAATCAGGAAGTTACGTGCATAACCGGCCCTGACATCGACAAGGCTGCCTAATTTGCCAAGCCCTTTAATTTTTTCTAAAAGAATAACTTTAATTTTCATCTTAATTTACCTGTTTTATACCTGCTAACAGCATACATTGCTGTGGTTAAACTGATTTTTTAATTAATCGACCACGGAAATCTATAAAGCTGTCAAGACAAGCTAAAATAATAATTGCCGGGTAAAACAACAAAGTGAACAAATACGCTATCACCAACAATGTATAAGCATTGCGCGGGCGAATGATGGTAATGATGCCGTGTATCAGAGCTATACCAGCAAACAATAAAGGCAATAATATACAGGGTGATACGATATGTAAAAATCTGCTGGAGCTAAAATAACAACTCAACCATAAAAACAGCAATGCTGTACTGGTCAGAAAAGGTAATCTCAGTTTACAGATTTCTTCTCTAAAACCACCTGGTTTATAGAGCATAGCCTGCCAGCCTCTCGCTAATACTAAAGCTAACAGCATACTCACCAGACATAAAAGCAGATAAGCTTTCAGCAATACTATAGTTAATACTTGGGTTATTTGCCCAGTGTTGTTCATGGATTTGTCTTTTGGCAGTAAATGAGAAAAAGTGGAAAAGTCTGTCTGTTGCTGTATGACAAGCGCTGTTTTTGCAAAGGCGCCAGAGTCAAAGGTTGTCACTATCCATGCCAGAAAAACACCCAGAGGAACAACAACCAAGATGGTTTGATTCCAGGAAGATGAATACCTGAGAATATGCGCCATCAAAATTACTCCTGTCAGGGTGATGATTTCTATGGAGCTGCCTCGGGATAGCCAGAAAAGTGCAGCCAGTCCTCCTGCTATAATTACAGCAATACTCTTACTGAAACCTTTTCTCATTACTACCAGTGCCACAACGGCACTGCCCAGCCAAAAAAACATTGGAATTAAATGAGCGCACAAAGTGACAATAACAGCTTGCCTCTGTCCTTTCATGATATATCCTGCCAGAGATCGCATGTCTTTACCTTGTTGCCTCTCAATAATAATTAATGACGATCACAGTATGGTAATAGTGCAATGTAACGGGCACGCTTTACCGCTGTTGCCAGCTGGCGCTGATAACGTGCTTTAGTACCGGTAATACGGCTGGGCACAATCTTACCTGTTTCTGTAATGTAAGCTGTTAATGTATTAAGATCTTTGTAGTCAATTTCTTCAACATTTTCTGCTGTGAATCGACAAAATTTACGGCGGCGAAAAAAATGAGCCATATTTACTCTCCGAACGGGTTAATGCTGACAATAAGCTTATTCTTCAATTTGCTCTTTAGTTGTTTCTGTGTTTTCGCTTTCTTGTTCTTGCTTTTTCTCTGACTGATGATCTTTTGTGAATGTACCACGTTTTTCGCGATGATCACTCTGTTCACTGTTTTGCATTAGTAAAGAAGGATCAGTAATAGCTTTGTCTCTACGGATAATCATATGACGAATAACAGCATCGTTAAAGCGGAAACTATTTTTTAATTCAGAAATAACCTCTATATTACATTCAATATTCATTAAAATATAGTGTGCTTTGTGAATTTTATTAATAGGATAAGCCAGTTGACGGCGACCCCAGTCTTCAAACCGATGCACATGACCATTGTCTTGTTTGACTGCGCTCTTATAGCGATCAATCATTGCAGCAACCTGTTCGCTTTGGTCTGGATGGACCAAAAGAACTATTTCATAATGACGCATAAATGCTCCTTATGGATTAAGTAGCCTCCAAAACATTATAAAAAATAATAAGTTAAGTAAGGCAAGGAGTATAAAAAACATAAACACCCTTCGTTTCTCAAAGCTTGACCTGGGTGTTTTCTACTGTTTTTATCCGGGTTCTTTCACACCTTTTTTGCAAATTAAGGGTAAAGAGTGGCTATTTTAGAAAAAATAAAACATTTAAGCAACTACAATAATACCAAAAGGCAGAAGGTTTTTCGTAAGTTGTTGATTGAAAAGGATTTGTTTTTCATGCAGGCAAAACAAAAACCTTTTTAATCAATGTTTTAGTTTTTAAATTTATAATTTTTGAAACTCGCCCTGAGCATTGCGGCTTATTTCAGATCCCATTATTATCACATTACCATTTCAACAGATGTTTTTTTTGGTCATTTCTCTTTTTTTACCGGTTGGATATGTTTTGCAATGAAGATCATTTGTACAATAATGAAAAGTAATGTGAGTCCGAGACTGCCAAAAACTTTAAAGTCAACCCAGTAGCGTTCAAAGTTGAAAGCAACGTAAAGGTTTGCAGTACCAAGCGCCAGAAAAAAAATAGCCCAGCTAAAATTAAGTGACTTCCACACAGAATCCGGCATAGTGATCGCATGTTCAAGCATCCGCCTGATGAGTGGTTTTTTACTGATATAAGCACTAAACAAAAACACAAAGCCAAAAATCCAGTTGATAACCGGTGCTTTCCATTTGATAAACACATCGCTGTGAAAAGCCAGTGTAAAACCACCAAAGACAATAACAGCAATGAATGTAATTATTTGATTTTTATCCAGCTTCTTATATTTCAAATATTGAAATCCGTAGATAAGAATAGTGGAAGCAATTAAAAGCTGTGTAGCACTGTAAATGCCTCCAAGAGTAAAGTGAAATCCTGCCACATCAATAGGTTTTGGCGTTATTTTGAAGACAATAAAAAATACAATTAAAGGGAGAAAGTCAAAAAATTGTTTCATGGCTACCTTATAAACTGTGTTATGGTATGCATGTTAGCATGGTTAAACGACATATTTTAGCTACTTTCTGTAAAAATTGCACGCATAAAATGCTGCCCACAGCAGAGCGGTGTCTGTTCAAAGCTGAAACACCAGGTTTATGCTTTATTAAGACCCTTATAACCACAGCCGGCATCTTCAGAAGATACAGAATAAAACAGTTATATTTCATGTTGATCAGCGGATAACAGCTTTCCGGTGAGCACATGGAGTTTCAATTATGCATTTCGTCATAAAGTGCTATTTTTTTCTTTTTTTTGTGTTTTGTTTTTTTACTTCTTAGCTTGTATGCTGTCGATTTATTAGCCCACAAAAACAACAAAGTTTACAGCAGAGTGAACAAACAAACAAATTTTTCTAAGTAAAAATAAGATTCATGCAAAGTATCCGGTACAGTATTTATGAATGAGTATCCGAAACTCAAATTGTAGCAATAAAAAGTTGCAAAATGTGAATGAAGTATGTACAATCGTTGTTGTAGTTGGGAATGATTCGCATTTACTGTTTTAGAGTATAACGGATAATTTTAAAAATAAAAGATAATCTTGTGTTGTAACAAATAAATCTGTGTCAGTTGTTTATTTTAAAAAATAATTTGAACTAACGCATAAAAAAAATCAAACTAACCAACTCGAAGAAAGTAATGTTTGTTTTTGGTTATCAAAAATTTTATGTTTGTTGTGAACAAATAACAAAATCTACAGCAATGAGATTTATCTGCAACAAAAATATTTTCAGAGGTACGTACACGTGGTGTCTTTGAGTGATCTACAGGATAATGAAGAGTGCCATATTGTCTGTTATAGCAAAGGCGGAACCTACAGGCGCCTGTTGCTTTCGCTGGGGCTGACACGAGG
>JAPORK010000034.1:0-9244 GCA_026710285.1 Endozoicomonadaceae bacterium
TCAATACTCTTAAAACTTTCATAACATATCTTTGGAATTTACTCGCTCGCACCACTAACAATGATAATAATACAATTCTTTTAAATCGTAATTACTCTTTATTAAGAGATGCAATAGACAAAGGTTGTGTAAAAGGTGTGAGAGATTCTCTTGCAAAACAATGCATTGATTTAGGCGCAACAGATAAGAACGGTAAAACAGTTTTAGATTATCTTTATGAACAAGCTAATTCCCCGACCATTGAAAAAATTGCAGATGCCTTGTATGAACACAGCAAGAATAATATTAATGTACGAGATGCAAAAGGTAAAACCGCTTTGATGTATGCTGCTGAGAAGGGTTGTTCGAGTATTTTAAGATCCCAAATGAAAATAGCAGGTATTAAGATTGATCTGAAAGATAATGATGGTAAAACAGCTTTAGATTATGCTAAGCAGAATAATAACGAAGATTGTGCAAAAATCCTGAAGGGTTTGGCTACTTCAGAAGACTCAAAAATTACTGTGGAAAGTTTAAAAGATACTGTTCCTGACGATCTGGTGGATAATAATGATCAGATCACAACATGCGACTTAGTAAAAGTTCTTAGAAGTCGGCATTCTTTAAAACAAAAGTATTCAGAGCACACTGACATTCAGGAAAAGCTTCACAAAGAAAAGCTTGATCAGTTAGAAGCTCCTCTAAGTAAAGATGAAAAAGCTATCTTACACGATTGGACGGTTAACACAAAAAACTTTTATAAGCCTGGTACTATTGGCGCACATTATGACTCTAAAGATAAAGACAAAATCTCGGATACTGAAGTTAGGCAAAATAATTTCAATCTTGGGAATGCGCTTGATAAGATACCCGCGTTCCATGCAGACAGAGATATCTGGTCTGCAAAAGTAGTACAACTGGATGATAAAAGTGACTTCCCTTTTCGTGAGGGTGATCATTTACATACATCTGTACCCTTTGCTGCCACCAGTGACTCGTTACAGTTATATCTTTTTGTGGATAAATATCTCATACCAAAATTAAAAGATGTAGACAGCAGTTGTCTAATTGTTTATAAAACTAAGGGTTGTAATGGAAAGCCTATTTCTGACTTTTCTATGCACATGGAAGAATGTGAGGTACTAATAAGACCTGGTACAAGTTTCATAATTACGAACATTGAATTGCGTGACAAACAGGGAGATATACCATCAACGGCTGTTGTAACACTAGAGCGTAATAATGATCTCCTGGTAAGAGACTCAATAATATTTGATCAGTATGGTAAGCCACTCACTGTAGCAGAAATTGATGACGCAAATAATACTTCAAATAATAAAGCTCCAAAGGATGAGGTTTTAAAGGATGAGGTTCTTTCTGCGGTAGCTTGGTGAAAATTAAGCCTGCATGTAAAACATTGACTTATCATCAGGTAGTAATGACTACCTGGTTTTGAGTTTGAAATTACAACGAATCATTAGGAACTAATATCTCTGTGATCCTATGATCCTATGATCCTATGATCCTATGATCCTTGCTCATTCTGGCTTCACGTTAAAGAGCGACTGTGTAACCAACAGATAAAGATTAAACAAAGGAATCCTCACTGACATGAGTGGTGATTTGTTTTTACAGTCGACCGGGCTGCGGACTGAATTTTTTTATTGTGTTTTTGATTATTTAAACTAATATTTCACCACCATATTAAATAAAAAATTTAATTTTATTGCGGTTATAGCTAATGTTTTCGATATACCGTGATAAAATCAGGTTCTTGCACATGCAGACCAGGATGCTTTTTTAGACAGTAACTGACTCCTGATAATTTGAATAAAAAAAGGAAATTTAAATGTTACAACAGCCTTCAAGGTCAACAACAGGCAGATTAAGGCACTTTGCTTATTTTTTTATTTCTCTTTTTGTTTTGTCAGGATGTAAAGACACCCCTGAACCTTCAGTTCAGACAACACCTGTTGTTACCGTGATTGATGTAAATGATGTCACTGTGACTCCTTCAAAAGATTATGTTGCGCGTACTCAGGCAATCAACACTGTTAATTTGCGTCCGAGAGTTGCAGGCTATCTTACTGAGCAGTTATTCACTGAAGGCTCTTTTGTAAAAAAAGGTCAGTTGTTGTTTAATATAGATCCGGCAGAATTTGTAATTGCGCTAAATAAAGCCCAGGCTCAGCTTGATATTGATAAAACTAAAGCGCTGGAATCACAAAGCGATCTGAAGCGTGGTAAAGAGCTGATTGCTAAAAAATTAATTAGCCAAGAATCTTATGGCAAGCTGATCAGTACTGCACAGCAGGACAGTGCAACGGTAGAAGCGGCTAAAGCAGTGCTCGCTCAGGCAAAACTTGATCTTTCATATACCCGTATTACAGCCCCTTTTGATGGTATGATAGGTCTGGTAAATTATAGTCTGGGCAGCTTTGTAAACAGTTCAGATTCCAAGCCTTTGGCGACTATTACCAGCATTGATCCTGCCTATGTTACCTTCCCTGTAAGTGAACAGGATTTCTTTAATTACTTTTCAATGTCTGACCATATCGAAGTACTTAAAAAAAGATTGAGCTTGCGGTTAACCTTGGCTGACGGTTCAAAATATGCACATACCGGAACACTTGACTTTATCGATCCTCAAGTAAATGAACAAACCGATACCGTTACATTGCGGGCGGTAATTCCTAATCCAGAGAACAAGCTGCGCCCCGGTATGTATACTACCGTTCAGGTGAGCGATACTCAAAAGAAAACACTTCCTGCTATCCCACAAATTGCTATTCAGCATGGTAAAAATGGTCCGTTTGTTTATATAGTCAAAGAGGGGAAAGCCCTTAAACGTAATATAAAACCAGGACCTGCAGAGGGTATACAACAAACGGTTACCGATGGCGTTAATAAAGGAGATAAAGTGATTGTGCAGGGATTTCTTAATGTCCGAAACCGCAAAAAAGTAGATACCGTTGAAGCTGTCATTGATGAACACAACAATATTATTCAAAAAAAACCGCCACAAGATGAAAATAATACAGCAGTACACCATAAAGGATCAAAAAGAAAAAAACTATAAGACGGAGCTTTATGTCGATGTTTAGTCATTTTTTTATCAGGCGACCAAAAACAGCATTTGTTCTCTCTATCCTGATTACGCTTGCCGGACTAATTTCTGTACGGCAACTTTCGGTTACTATGTATCCTGAAAACATTACTCCTCCGGTTGTAGAAATTGAAGCCAGTTATCCGGGTGCCAGTGCAACGGTTGTTGAACAATCGGTTGTACAACCATTAGAGCAGGCCATTAATGGTGTAAAAGATATGACCCACATTACCTCACGCTCGGGTAATGATGGCAGTGCAACGATACGGGTTTTTTTCAAAGGGGGAACCAATGCTGATATCAATACTGTTAATGTACAAAACAGAGTATTAAGAACCCGTTCTCAGTTACCATCTATTGTTAATCAGCATGGTGTAACGGTACGTCAGAGTAATGGTGGTAATATTGTGATGGGGATCAATCTCTATGCTCCGGATAGCAGCATGAATGAACTGCAGATGAGTAGTTATGCAGACCACTATATTATTAATGCGCTGGCCAGAGTGCAGGGTGTTAGCAAAGCCTTTACGATGACACAAACCCGTTATAGTATGCGGGTATGGCTAAATCCGGAGCGTATGCAAGCACTACAGGTAACTGTTGGTGATGTACAAGACGCTGTTTCTGAACAAAACCGAATTATTGCAGCAGGCACTATTGGTGCCATGCCTTCAAATAGTGAGCAGATGTTTGAATACTCAATAGAAGGTCACGGGCGCTTAAATACGCCGGAAGAATTTGGTAACATTATTGTCCGGGCTAATCCGGATGGAAGCTATGTCAGATTGCATGATCTTGCCAGAGTGGAACTGGGTTCACAATCTTACCAGGGAAGTGCACGCTTAAATAACCATCCCACTGTATTTATAGCGATTACACAACTACCTGACAGCAGTGCAATTGATGTAGCTGCGGGCGTTAAACAGACGATACAAGCACTGGAAAAACACTTTCCGGCAGGATTAAAAGCAAAGATTATTTTTGATTCTACCCGTTTTATTTCAATTTCAGTTTATGAAGTATTAAAGACCCTCACAGAAGCTATTTTACTGGTTATACTGGTGGTTTTTATTTTCTTACAAAATATAAGAGCAACACTCATTCCTACACTGGCTATTCCGGTTTCTGTTATTGGCACGTTTGCTTTTATGAATCTGTTTGGTATCTCTGTCAATCTAATATCACTATTTGCGCTGGTACTGGCCATTGGTATTGTTGTAGATGATGCAATAATTGTTATTGAAAATACGGAACGCCATATTGCTCAGGGCATGGCACCTAAAGCAGCAGCACATCAGTCGATGAAAGAAATTGCAGGTCCAGTACTGGCAACAACTTTTGTTTTGCTGGCTGTTTTTGCTCCGGTTGCTTTTATTCCCGGTGTTAGCGGGCAGTTATTCAGACAATTTTCAACCGTGTTATCAATTGCGGTACTTATTTCTGCACTCAACGCCTTAACGTTAAGCCCTGCTCTGTGCGCAACGCTGTTAACCCGCGGACATACCGCTCATCTTAAATTTATGCGTCCTGTTGAACGCTTTTTTATTCATAAAATTACGGATAAATATAACCGTACTGTCCAATTCTTATTAAAGCGTGTTGGTCGTGTAACAGCTTTTTTTGTCATCATGCTGTTTGCCACCGGATGGCTAATGAAAACATTACACTCAGGTTTTGTTCCTGTTGAAGACCAGGGCTATCTTCTGGCAAATATTCAATTGCCGGATGCCGCTTCTTTAAACAGAACCGACCAGGTTCTCCGGCAGGTTACTGATGTTGTGTTACAGCAACCCGGCGTATCTAATATCAATACTATCTCCGGGTCCAGCCTGTTATCCGGTACCGGTTCAAATGCAGGATTTGCCATTATTGTATTAAAAGACTGGTCAGAAAGAAAAAATAAACAGCTGCATCAGGCTGCTATACAGCAGGCTTTACAAGGAAAAGTGGCAGGAATTGCCGATGCCAATATACAAATTGTACAACCGCCAGCTATTGATACAGGAGATACAGCAGATGGTTTTGCTTTACAATTACAAGATACACAAGAGCATTCAACGCAGGAGTTAGCACAAACAGCAAACCAGTTGATAAAAGAAGCTTACAAACAACCTGAGCTTGCACAGGTATTTACTACATTTCGTGCCAATGTCCCCATGTATGAATTAAAGATAGATCGTGATAAAGTCAAAGCGCTGGGTGTTTCTCTGGATGATGTTTATGAAACCCTGCAAACACAGCTTGGTTCTTTGTACATCAATGACTTTAATATGCATGAAAAAATTTATCCAGTTATTATTGAAGCTGAATCCTGGTTTCGCTCGCAGCCCGATCATCTTAAATATTTTTATGTACGCAGTAATACAGGGCAAATGATTTCTATTGCTACTTTTGCAAAATTAGAAAAAACCGTGGGAACACCAACGATTAACCACTTTAATTTATATCGTTCTGTCAGTATTAATGGTAAAGCGGCATCCGGTTATTCTTCAGGCAAAGCGCTTAATACCATGCAAAAACTGGCAGATAAATTGCCGAATGGTTACAGTTATGCCTGGTCAGGTGAGGCAGCACAACAAATTGCCACGAGTAATTATACGCCATTCTTATTTATGCTGGCGATTCTCTTTGTTTATCTTATTTTAACAGCGCTGTATGAGAGCTGGGCAATTCCCTTTGTTGTATTAATTATTATTCCTGTTGCCATTTTTGGTGCAGTTGCTGCTATTCATCTTTTTGATATTGAAAATGGTATTTATTGCCAGATAGGGATGTTATTACTCATTGGTATGGTGGCTAAATCGACCATTTTAATGGCGGAGTTTGCGGTGAAGTGTCGTGCAAATGGCAGTACTATTGCTGAAGCGGCAAAAGCTGCTGCTAAATTACGTTTTCGGGCTGTATTAATGACTTCACTCTCTTTTATGCTGGGTGTTTTACCCCTGGTTTTTACCAGTGGTGCAGGGGCAGAAAGTCGCTTTAATATTAGCATTACTATTGTCGGAGGTATGTTAACCACAACAACGGCAGGTATCTTGCTAACTCCGGTTATGTATCGGATTGTGCAGTCTTTGCGGGAAAAAATAAGTAACAAAAAAACAGACCACACAGCAGAAACAACCGAATGAAAAATAACAACAGGTAAAATCGGTTATATAGAGTGTTAAGCTTGAAGAACAACCTAATGAATAATACGGTAGCATAAAATCTAATGCATGCATTTTTTGTCAGAAGACCACGATTTGCTTTTGCTTTCTCTGTGTTAATTATTATGACAGGGATCATTTCACTACAATATATTCCAACGGCTCTGCTTCCTGATATTCACAAACCATCGGTTAGTGTCAGTACCAGTTATCCCTCGGCCAGTCCGGAAGTTTTAGAAACTTCATTTGTCCGACCTGTTGAAGAAGCACTCAATGGTATAAAAAATATGGATAGCATTCATTCATTTTCAACCAATGATGGTTTTGCAACAGTTAAAGTAACGTTTAAAGCTGATACATCACTGGAACAAAATGAAATTAATGTGCAAAACCGTTTAGCGACCATCAGCTCAACATTGCCACCTGCTATTCAAAAACGTGGTTTATGGATTAAACCATCCACAACTTCCAACCAACTGTTTGTCATTAGTCTTTTTTCTCCTGATAACAGTCTGAACTCATTACAACTGAGTGATTATGCTAACCGGTTTCTTGTTAAGGCACTTTCCCGTGTTCCAGGAGTTGCTGATGTAAAGACTTCCGATTCCATGGAGGTTTCTGTTAAACTGAATCTTAATAAAATGCGTATTTTTAACATTACTACTGCCCAGGTAGAAGATGCCGTTGCAGAACAGAATCAACCTGTTGCCTCAGGTTCCGTTGGTCAGGCACCCTCTGCTGATAAACAGCCATTTACTTTTTCTATACGTACACATGGATTACTAAATTCACTGGATCAAATTGGTAATATTATTGTAAAAAGTAATCCGAATGGTAGTTTTGTGCGTTTGCAGGATATAGCAACGCTGGATATGCGATCAACGACAAATAACATAGGCTATGCCATGCTCAATGGTAAATCAACGGCCTTTATCAATGTTTTTCAACGCTCTGATGCCAATTCATTAATTACAGCGCGGGCAGTAAAAAAAACATTACAACAATTATCATCGCACTTCCCTGGTAATGTAAGCGCAAAAATAATTATTGATGCAAGCCGTTTTATTGAAGTGTCTGTGCAGGAAGTGATTAGTACTCTCTTTGAAGCCATTCTTTTAGTGGTGCTGATTATCTTTCTTTTTTTACAAAACTGGCGGGCTACACTGGTCCCGGTGGTTGCCATTCCTGTCTCTTTGATTGGAACATTGGCGTTTATTGCGTTGCTGGGTTTTTCAATCAATCTAATCTCGCTTTTTGCGCTGATACTGTCTATTGGTATTGTGGTCGATGATGCCATTATCGTTGTTGAAAATGTCGAACGCCATATTGTGCAAAATCATTTGTCACCTAAAACGGCAACGATTCGGGCTATGAAAGAAATCACAGGTCCTGTTATTGTAACAACCGGTGTTCTGCTTTCTGTATTTCTGGCGGTTGCTTTTTTACCCGGCGTGCAGGGGAAAATCTTTAAACAATTTGCTGCTGTACTCTCTGTTTCTGTGCTTATTTCTGCCATAACGGCACTGACATTAAGTCCGGCGCTCTGTGCAACGCTGCTGGTTAAAAAGTTATCACCTCCTGCATTTATGTACCCGGTTTACAAGTTTATCAATGGACTTGGTAATAAATATACAGCTTCAGTCATGCGTTTATTAAAATATAATCGTCTGATAATGGTACTGCTCTTTATACTACTTGCCGGTTCGTTTGTATTGTTTAAAATATTGCCTGGTGGATTTATTCCTGAAGAAGATCAGGGTTACCTGGAGATTTATATAAAATTACCTCAGGCTATTTCTGCTAATACAACGAATAAGCTTAGCCAGCAGGTCTCAGATATTGTAAAGGAACAGACGGGTGTTAGCAATGTAGTGATTATCCCTGATAAATCAACGGATGAGAATGGTATATTTGGATTTATTCAGCTCAACGCATGGTCAAAAAGGAAAACGTCATCATTAAGTGCTGAAGCGATTATGGCAACATTGCAGGAAAAACTGAAGTTTATTCCTGATGCAAAAGTTTTTGTGTTTAACCCGCCGATGATTCGGGGTAATTCTATGGGTAAAATTCGTATGGAGCTGCAAAGTACCGGTGATAAATCTTTACACGACCTGGCTGAGGTTGCCGGTGATTTAGCCGATGAAATGGAAGAGCATCCTGAATTTAGCAGAGCGTTCAGTAATTTTGATACTGACAGTCCCGGCTTTAAACTGGTTATTGATCGTAACAAAGCCAAAGCATTAGGTGTATCACTAACAACAATAAGTGATAGCCTAAGTACGCTGAGTCCTTTACTTGTTTCACGTCTGCACACTAATAACCAGCGCTATGATATTAACCTGCAGGCAGCACAAATCTTTCGGCAAACCCCTGACAATTTACGTGATTTTTATGTTCTGAATGATAAAGGTAAAATGATATCATTAAGTGCTTTTGCTGAACTCAAGTTTTCACACACAGCTTCATGGATTCCTCATTATAATCTTTATCGTTCTGCTGCTATTATCGCATCACCTGCTCCTGGTTATTCCACTAGTGATGCTATTGTCACATTGCAAAAATTGGCTGATAAACTGCCTGCGGATTATAAATATACTTGGTCAGATAAAACATTTGAAGAAATGAAGTCAATAAAAATACTACCATGGCTGTTCTTTTTGGCGATTGTTTTTATTTATCTTTTTCTGGTTGCTCTGTATGAAAGTTGGTCTGTTCCTATCTCTGTACTGATAATCATCCCCGTGGCTACATCAGGTGCCTTCTTAGGGCTTTTGCTTTGTCACCGCGAAAATAACATTTATGTACAAATAGGTTTGTTGCTTTTAATTGGTATGGCAGCAAAGTCAACCATCTTAATGATTGAGTTTGCGATTAAAGCGCGTCAGGCAGGTCACAGTATCTATGATGCTGCCTGTGCTGCTGCAAAACTCAGGTTTCGCCCGGTTATTATGACCTCATGTTCCCTTATTTTTGGCGTTATTCCCTTGCTTATGGCACATGGACCTGGTGC
>JAPORK010000034.1:9254-11420 GCA_026710285.1 Endozoicomonadaceae bacterium
CTGGTGCTCACAGCCGCTTTTATCTTGGGCTGACAGTTATTGCTGGTATGATTGCAGTGACGATAATAGGCACATTGCTCACACCATCTGCTTATATGGTTATGCAAAAATTGAGAGAACGATTTTATTGAAACTGTAAAAAAGCTGATTTATTGTCAAAACTAGTGTTTAAAGTTTCATCAAGCGGTGGTCTGATCTGATTCAAAAAGATGGTTTATGATGCGCAGTTTCCATTTCAGTAAAACCTGATGCTTCGTTTTGCCAGCATCTTTGTTAGTCTGGCAAACAAATACTGCGTAGCCCATGAACCATTAATCGCTTTGTGTTTCTTAGTATACATATCTATGTTATTAACTTAAATAAGAGATCATACAAATGGAAATGATAAAATCTACAATCAGTGAACCACAAACACCTCCTTCAAGCCCTATAGCTGAGGTTGATGATTCACAACCTTCTGTTCTTTGTGGATTCTCAGGCAGATCTCTGTCATTAGAGAGCATCACACAAACACCAGTTATATCCACTAATAGCACACAGCAAAATACAGATAGCGCTGCTTTATCTGCAAGAACTGTCTCTGTTACCGATCAAAATACCGGTGAGATTAGAATTCAGAATCCATGGCAGCAGTGTGGAATTCGCCTGTATGAAAATGGTGACATAACTTTAAACCCCGACAGGCTGATTTCATTTTTGCGACCTTATTTACAACAAGAAATTAGTAAAGTGGTAACACAAATTCTCCCTCAACCTGCTACACCAGCCAGTACAGAAGATACTACACAACGGCTTAAAGAACTTGAAGATGGAATGGAGTCTA
Source organism: Endozoicomonadaceae bacterium (assembly GCA_026710285.1). GTDB lineage: Bacteria > Pseudomonadota > Gammaproteobacteria > Pseudomonadales > Endozoicomonadaceae > JAPORK01. The sequence goes on from JAPORK010000034.1 coordinate 10,078, forward strand.
CAGAGGAAGAACTTGAAGGCCTAACTGAGAAGTTTAGAAATGTTACAACAGATATTAAAAAAACAGTAGCAGATTGCAGTAACTCTGTTGCAGATTTGCAAATTAAGGTATCACTTAACGAAACACGGTATATTGAAAAATTTCAAAAGATAGACGATCGGCTGGGCTGTCCGGAAGGTTGTCCTACTAATGGTATCTTGTACTGGAAAGTTGATAAGATAAAGGAACGCATACAAGCTGCCAGAATGAATGGTCAATATTTAGTTTCAAATCCGTTTTATACTTCTATTCCTGGTTATCTTCTGTGTATGAAATTGTACCTGAATGGAAATGGTGCAGGTAAAGACAGATCTCTTTCCCTTTACCTGATTATAATGAAAGGCAAATATGGTGAGCTGATTAAATGGCCGTTCACACACAAGGTGTATTTTTATTTGCTCAACCAGATACACCCAAATGATGACCAAAAACATATTCATAAATCATTCTTATCAACAGAAAATTTACCAAGTTGTCAAAAACCTACAACAGACATGAATTCGGGTTATGGTTGTCCTGAATATTTCCCCCTGGACACACTAAACGACACAGATTTTGTACGAAATGATTGCCTGTATATTAAAGCCGAAGTTAAAAAGGACAATATATAAAATCCAGGTCAATTTTCATGGTCTGGTCATACTCTTTTTAACAAAAATATGCAGAGTATTGAGTAGCTTCAGCTCCGGTCTGACCTGCAATCTGTGGTCATTCTGGTCTCCTGAATTGAAGCCATGTTAAAACGAAAACGATTGTAAACGTTTTAACATTTCGGCAGGGTGATAGTGATAACATGATACTAAAGACACTACCATACCGCTTTTAAACGTACAACCGTGGGCTGAGCCTGTGGAAGACTACTTTTGGTAGTATGCTTTTATTTTGTCAGCAGTGAAATTATTCTGTTTAACTACTTAAAATTAATCCGGTTGCTAAAATTTTAAGAAATATTGTTGAATTTCTTTCCAGTCACGGGTTTGTGTTAAAGCTAACATGAGTAATATTCTGGCTTTTTGTGGATTTAAAGTTCCTGATGCTATAAACCCATACTTTTCATCATCCACCTCTGCATCTGCAGTCGTAGCTCCCACAGGAACCCTTGATGAACGAACTACCTGCAAATTGGCTGCTCTGGCATACTGTAAAGCTTCTAATACTTCATTGCAGATATTACCATTTCCAACACCTGCATGAATGATCCCGTCAAATTTATTGTTGATGAATGCCTCAACAGGCAGTGGGCTTGCATTAGCGTAACCGTATACAATACCGACGTCAGGCAGAGCGTTCAGCTTATCTACATT
>JAPORK010000020.1 GCA_026710285.1 Endozoicomonadaceae bacterium
GTTAACCACTGATTAAGATCTTTTGACAATGTAGAAACCCTTATATTTGTATTTAACAGATAACGATTAAAAATAGAGAGTGTGATACAGTATTATAACTTTGTCAGAATTTTTTATTCTTTTCAATTAAAATAAAATTTATTCCCAGCATCACACTGCGGCTCGACATCCTCCCTTTTCTAAAGGCTGTCTTTTATACATAAATTTTGGTTCAGCGTTTTTGATTGAATAATAAAAATCCTTGCTTTTAACCCGCTGGTGCTGAAACGACCTGGTCAATTTTATTGTGTCTGTTGGGAATGAAAAATATTTGCACTCATTTTTTTTGATATTTGATAGCCAAAAGTATATGCTGCACAAAAAATTTACTCATTATTTTAACTAATCAAAAGTATACTCAGAGATGAAAAATCCGCTATTAATTCGTGAAACTTTTCCCGTTGGACCTTTACAATGTAACTGTTCTATTATTGGAGACCCTGTTTCAAAAAAAGCCATTGTGGTAGATCCCGGTGGCAATGCAGAGGAAATTTTTAACAGAACCCAACTGCTGGGGCTTAACATCATTGCACTGATCTGTACTCATGCTCATTTTGATCATTTTCTTGCAGCGGGCAAATTGCATGACAAAACCGATGCGCCGGTTTATTTGCATAAAGATGACAGACTCCTGTGGGATGCGCTGGAGATGCAATGTCAGATATTTAATGTTCCTTTCCAGCCTGTTCCGGCTCCTCATCACTGGCTACAAGATGATCAGCTTTTGCCTTGTTGCAATGGTATTACAATGCATACGCCAGGGCACAGTCCCGGATCAGTCTCTTTTTGGTTTGAAGAAGCTAAGCTTTTAATCGCAGGTGATACACTATTTCGCGGATCCATTGGTCGTACTGATTTATGGGGGGGCAATTACCGACAAATAGAAAAGTCAATCCGGGAGCGGTTTTATACACTAGATGATGACGTATTAGTGGTCCCGGGGCATGGTAGTTTGACGACGATAGGTTGTGAAAAAACGACCAATATGGTGATTCGGGCATAGAAACTACTGATGGTAGCAGTGCATGACTTCTCTGACGAAAGGAATGCTTAGCTTACGTTTAGCGCTTAGGCTTGCCTCATCGAGCACTGCAAGAATATGAAACAATTTGTGCATGTTTCTGGGACTGTAGTGCAGTATATAGCGTGCAACATCATCACTTATTTCAAATCCCCGCAGTTGAGCACGCAAGCGTAGTGCTGCACACTTTTCATTATCGTTTAGCGGAAGGATTTGTACTACAAGCCCCCAGGATAGACGAGAAGTTAAATCTTCCAGATTAAGATTTAGCTGTCTTGGTGCGCTATTGCCCCCAATGATTAATCGGTTACCGGTGTCTCTTACACGGTTAAACAGATGAAAAATGGCTTCTTCCCATTGATGATTATTAGCCAGCGCATTAATGTTATCAATGCAAATTAAGTCCAGGTTCTCCATTGACTCCAGCAGCTTGGGTGAATAATGGATAAGCTTATTAACCGGAAGATAGACAGATTGTTGTTTTAGGTGATGCGCTTCATAGCATGCAGCCTGAAGTAAGTGAGTACACCCTGAACCAGGCACGCCGTAAAGATAGATAAATTGCTCTACAGGCAAATTTCCTGAGCTATTAGTCTGACACAGTACGCTCAGTGCTGTTCGGTTAGGTCCCGGTAAATAATTATCGAACGTGGCATCATCTCTTAATTGTATGCCAAGAGGCAATTGCAACAGCGAATTTATCATAAAAACATTTGATATCGTTATTTATAAGTTACTATAGCGCTTTACAAATAAACTTTTATGAATCTTTGTTAAAAGCAAACTTAAACCAACAGCATAAAGCATAAATACACGTCATGCTATTTTAAACCATTTAAAAGATATATGAAAGCAAAACCACATGATTTTCCTTCTTTAATGTGACAAAACGATATTTTTATTAGCTTAGAAATCATCTGAAAATTCCTAAAAGTGAGAAAATTGAAAGGATAACGCTTTCCCTTGTTCTTTTTTTCTGCTCATTTTCACAGCCCTTAAAAAGATTTATCTCCTGCTAAATATACCAGCCTTTACTGAATCTGCCGTTATTTTGTTATTTTGTAACATCTCAATAACTCGGGGCAGAGCTACCCAGGCACTGTTATTTTTTGACGTATAATGTAAGGTAGCGAGGGAATATTTTTTATCCCTCCCGTTAAACGATCACCAAGACATTCCCAAAATGAAACTCCAGATTTCCGGCACGTTTTTTCAAGCTGGCAAAGGTATCATGACACCATCTGCCTTCATCACTGCGGGTATAGCCACTAACTTTTTTCTTTTTAACATAATCCCGAGTATCGCTTTCGCTGCCATTAGTGTGCAGCGGAACTCCGGGTCTTTTCAGCACAAGCAGTAACTCTTCCTTATTTTTAAACAAGCGTTTTAACGTTTGATTTAAAGTAGAAAAGCTGGTTTTCTGAGTGAAAATATTGTTAAATTCAGAAGATAAGCCTTCAGCCACTTCTGCTGAAGACTGCTTTTTGTACACTTTCAGTTTTTCATAGTAAGTCCAGTTCTGATCGCATACCCGCGCTGTATCATTGCAAAAAGGTATATGGCAAAAAGTGCAGACAGTTGATGTTCCTGACGAAGAGATAAAGGTTTTAAAAAACTTTAGTGGGGTAATTCTCTTCCGGACAATGCTAAAAAACCAGCAGCGCCACTATATGATCTTTTCACCAAAGAAAATAGAGGTTATTTCCAGGTAAGATTTTCTCAACAATCCCTGCCAGAATGACGCAGCTTTTTAGTATTACCTATTTGTTAAGTAAAGATTTTATTAAATTAAAAACTCCGAGCTGGGGTTGCATTATGTTTTTGATAAATGGATGCAAAGATATTATCCGTCAACACAAGACCCGAGTCATGCGATTGTTGGGAAGAATTATGAAGCAGTATCCTCGTTTATTTACACATTGGAGTGCAGGAATGATCGGTGTGTTTACCTGATGGAGCCGTATGAATCGAGAGGTTCACGTACGATTCTGCGAGGGACTGTGGGGGAAGTTCCTACGGTCTGCTCTTCATAATTAAATTACAAGGTACAGGAGTGACAGGATTGCTTCGGCACTATCATCAACAGTCAATTTTTATAACAGTAAAATATGTCGTTAAAAAAAGTAACTTATAATAATTGCAATCGTCAGTACAGCTAACAGACCGAAAATAAAATTTCTTTTTTTTAATATTTTCGTAAGTATTTTATCCTGTGCAGCGTAATCAGGGTGAACTCCTGAGCGGTAGCCAGCCTTATTAATACGACAGAATTTCATTAAGTCATTAGCAACAGCGAATTTTCTTTGTGTAGCTGCAAAAAACATTATCTGTTTTACATCTCTGAAGGTAATCTCTGGTATGAGCTTATTGTGCTTAGCGTAATCAAGTAAGCGTTCAGTAATTTCAATATCTTTCCTTGTTGCTGCAAACTGAAATGCTGTTTTATTCTCTTCATTTACTGTATTAATATCAATATCTGGTTTATGTTTAAGCAAACTGAAAAAAACCTCTTTGTCTCCAGATTCACAAGCTTTTATCAGCGCCTGACCGGAATCAATTTGTTCAGATTTAATCAGCAAGTCAGCTATATTTTTATCATTGTTCATACTAGCTATCATCAGGGCGGTGAGACCCTGTTTATTTTGTACATTGACATTTGCTGCATATTTAATCAAAAGAGAAGCTATCTCTTCATAACCATATTTGCAGGCCTGCATTAATGGTGTTAAACCATTTGCATCCTCTGCATTGATATTAATCTGTTGGTGTGCGAGCAAAGCTGAAACTACCTTTATATCTCCCATTTTACAGGCGTAGTGGAGTGCTGTACAACCTTCTTTATCCCTTGCATTGATATCAAGGTTTGTATCTGCAATTAAATGCTGAAGTACTGATAAATTTTTTTGCTCACAGGCCATCATAAGTGCTGTTATATGATCATTATATGTTGCCATGTTGACATTAATATTTCGGTTGTTAAGTAATTCCACCGCCGTCTCAGTAAATGCGTTTTGTATGGCTATCATTAAGAGTGTAAGGCCTTCTTCTAGTGTTTGTGTGTTGATATCAATATCTTCAACGTTAAGCAATTTTAACATTGTTTTCAAAAATTCTTTATTAACGTCGGGATTTACTGTGTCGGAAGCGAAATATTTTTGACAGCAGTCAATAATTATCGCCATCAAACCACTTGCTTTTACTATATCAATGTGAGCACGCAGATAGTTCAGTATCATGGAAACTATTTCACTATGTCCGTTTTTACTGGCCATTATTAGTGCAGTGCTCACTGTATTAATATCAATATATCCGGATTTCAGTAGTTTAGAAACCTTGTCGCTGTCTCCGTTCTGGCTGGCGAGAATCAGGGCTGTATTATAATCATACTCTTTTTTATCAACGGTAGTTTTTGCTGCTTTGGTAATCGGGGCTGCTTTTATTACATGCATTTTTTTAACAGCATCTGTAGGTGTTTCTGTTTGCGGGGGACAGACTGCCTTTTTAGTAGTTTGAACATTTTTCATGGTAGCCAGCAGAGAGTTAAGATCAATTTCCTTTTGCCCCTGGGGTTGTGGTAATATTGGTAAAAGATTACTGCTCTGAATATTTAACTCTTTTTTTGCAATCTGCACGACACGTAATACATGAATGTATTGTTGTTCATTATTACATGTCTGTTTGACTGATATTGTTGTGCTTTCGAATACTCTCTGCACAGAAAGTTTGTTCGGCATTTTAGATACCTCGGTTACGATTAAAAATTATGTTTTTTTAAATTAATGCGTTATTAAAAATATTTGCGTACTCAAATTAAACAGGTATAAAAAAATAAGCAACAAAACTGCGCAATACATCTTATTAATACTAAATGGAAAAATTACTTTCCTGCAGTCAGAATAACTTCAATTATAAGCACACTGAAATCCGTTCTGCGTAGTAACAATGTTTAACACTACGGATAATATTCAGACTTTAAAAAATGCCAATAATTTTTGTAAAATGTTTTTCCTTAGCACCAATGGAAGAATACTAAAAAATAGTTCGCTTATTATCTCTTCATTTCTCTTATACTGTCAACTCCTTTTTGTATTAATCTAATCTTGAATAATAACTAACTGACTGATATTTCATGGAAATAACGGCATGCTTATGAAAAGTGACAGTTTATTTATCAAGTATGAATACACTGTACAGCCATAAAACGATCATGCACTGTGGTAGAAGTCTCTGCCCCGAGGGTATCTACAGGTTGTTTTAATCGAAACTGTCCGAAGCATTTGGCTAAATAGTCTATAATACGATTCAAAATTTTATCTTTTATGGTCCATTCAGGCTACTCTGATCTTATCAATCCGCTATTTCAAAAAAATCTAAATCAATAAAGTTGTTATTTATGAAAGCCTTATATTTTATTAGTAAATTACTGTTTTTTAATTTGTTTCTATTAGTTTACCTTAATCTGACAGGTTGGACAAAATCTGTTTTATTCAGTCACAATGCCAGGGCTGCTGCTTACCTTGATTCTCATTGGACAGCTAAAAAAAATGCTGGTAAAACGGGTCAGGCAGCAGAAAAACACGCTTCTCACGGCAAACAACAAAAACTTCATGGCACTGAAAATGATGCATCATCGCTATGGTCCAATGCTTTTAATTTTACCAAAGACTGGGGTGTTCATGTTGATCCGCGCACAGGTATATTGAGCACCTATATTAAAGCAGGCAATTTGCTTAGCAATACAGGACATGGTCCTGATATTACACTTAATGCTGGTTACAGCAGTAACTCAATGGCTGATCCGGACGGGCTCGGTGAAGGTTGGAGCTGGAATTTAACACATTTTAATCTGGCTACTAATCAGTTAACTACGTCAACCGGTCAATTTTTTTATCTTCAAAAAATAAATCATAGCCACTGGATACCTATGTATCATAAACTAAAAGATATTCTTATCAGTGGAAGTAAAAATACTCACTTCACTGTTACTTATGCTAACGGATTAAGAGAAATACTCAACCATCAGGGTTATGAAGTACGTCTTGAACAGCAAAATGGCTGGGGAGTTAATTTTAGTTATGCACCAGGATCTCATTTGCTGACAACTGTTTCCGATGATGAAAAAAATCACCTGACGTTAATAAGAAAAGAAAACATCCTCGTTGTTACCAGCTACAGTACAGAAGGTAAACCTGCTCCAATATTGATAAATATCGCTGATAATAAACTACAAACCGTTACGTTACCTGAACTTAATGAGCAGACAACACCGGCAATTAATATAAAATATAGAGGTCACTTAATTGCAGAGGAAGATTATCCTACTGGTTTGATACAAAAATTACACTACGATTGTTCCCGTGCAATGTTGCTACCGGCATACAGCCAAACCAAGGGCAGTGGTTTATGTGTTGTCTCTTTTTCTGAAGTTATTCCGGGTGGTGATCAGTTACCTGCGGTGATCCGTTATCAATACTCAACAGCTAACAGCAACAGACATAACTACCTGGCCTTTAATTCAGGACTTTTCTCAATGCCGAATATTAAGAAAGACCTGTTATTTGAAACCCATTCTACTTATACATACAGAACAATAAAAGATGATGGGCTTGTTTCTGATATTCATACTTATAATAAATATCACTTACTCATTGATGATAAAAAAATAAGTGATAAAACCAGCCATATTTTATCAGAAGAACAAAATTTTTACTGTCGTATTGATAAAATCAACGGTTGTGCAAATATAAATTTTGATAATCTACCGGTAACCTATAGTCTGCCTTTAAAAACGGTGATTAAGATCTGGGGTAATAATTCTAAAATACCTTCTGTAAGCAGTATGATCATGGATTATGATAAGCAGGGGCATATTATTCGTACAATAAACGATTATGGAATTATTACCCAAACCCGCTATTGTCCGGTTAAAGGTGATGCTGCCTGTCCTGCGCAGCCAGATAGCTGGTCATTTAGTAATCTTCCAGAGTCGATCACTATTTATCCGGCTAAAGGTGATACCTCTTTGACTCCTGTTGTAACTAACAACTACTATCGTAAATTAACCAATCTCAATAATGATGGCTATATATTGGTATTAGATCATAAAACCGATAAGGCAGGTAATGAATGGCGCACATTTACACGACATTATTATAAAGATAAAGCGGTTCCGGTTACTTACGGTTTATTACAACAAACACGACTGACCGGAAATCTTCCAAAAAATGCAACATTAACTTCTGTTACAACAAACTACCATTATGCACTAAGTAGTGATGGCAGTAAACGCACAACTTATAGTTGTGTGGATACAGGCAATGGCACAAGACAGTGTTCAGCAGTGGCTACCCGTAGTGTATTTACTCATCAGCTTCTTGAAATGACTGATCCGTCCGGAATTAATATTACCCGTTATCACTACGATCGCTTTGGTCGGCTAATCCAGAAAGAGAATGCTGCAGGTACTGCTTTTGCAGTTAATACCCGCTATCAGTATATTGTCTCTCCGGCTGTAAATCAGCTATTGATTACCGCACCTTCCGGTTTACGACATAAAGTTATTTTTGATAGTCTCGGGCGTAAATTGACCGACTTTTCTGAAGCGATTACCAAAACAGGAAAAGTGCAATCCGGACGCTGGTTACCAGTGAGCCGAAATTTCTACAATCCTTACGGGCAGATTATTAAAGAGCAGCACTATATTATTACTGCTGATCAACAAAAAAAGGTGCTGACCAGTCATTTCATCTATGATGAAACCGGAAGAATTTGTCGTGTTTATTTACCCGATAAAGAAATATTGTTTACCCGTTACGAAGATCACGATCGTTGTAAAATTAGTTATAAAGAAGACGCACAGGGAAACCGCTCACCCATCTCTGTTGTACGTGCCAACAGCCTGGACAAACCGGTTGAACAAATTACAATACCGGCTTTACAACAAAGACTACCAGCAGCAGAAATCTTATGTAAAGGGGGTGGTACAAAAAATGGTACACAGACAACAAAAGTCACCTATGACAATTTTGGTAGAGTCTTAACCATAACCGGACCGTCAGGTAAACAGGTGAGCAAATATTATGACTTCTTTGGTCGCTTAACAGATATTGTTAATTCCAACGGTGACAAAACACATAAAGTGTATAATCTTACCAATCAGGTTATACAAACCTGGGTTTTACCTGCCGCCGGAGGGCAATACCTGTTGTCTTCTGCTGCTTATAATTCAGTAGGAGAGATGCTATGGAAAGCAGGCGAAGATGGGAAAAAAACCACTTACAAATATACGGTTAATGGTCAAATTTCAACCCGGACAACACCAGCAGGTCATGTTATTACATGGAAATACAATGCCATTGGTCTGCCTATACTCAAAATGCTCGATGGTCAGCCTGTTCTGGCTATTGATTATAACCATATTACCAGATTACCTGAGAAAAAAACCGACAATACCGGTGTCACTCAATGGCATTATAGTGATGACGGATTACCAATGCAACTCATACACACAGGAGATAACCACAATCCTGACTATCAGTTAACGTGGCAATATGACAATAACCGACGTGTTACCAGCATGACAGATATTTCAGGCAATTCAACAATCAATAATTATGATGCATTAGGAAGAATAAGCGCACAGTATTATTGTTCAAAAAAGCAATCTGCATATTCACTTCTGTATTCACTGGTTCATGATGGTTTTTCACGTGTGACTGCTACTACTTATGGTAGTGGTATGCAGCGCTTCGTTACTTATGATAACTACGGTCGTTCTGTACAGGTTCGTGATATGTTAGCCAACCATCTGCTATCGCAATGGAACTATACTTTTGATGCTGATAATAACATTATTACGGTCAAAAGATCTGCTGAAAATGGTGAGCAGAGTACCTTAAATTATCAATATGATGCTTTGGATAATTTAATTTCAATGTCTTGTTCTGGCTCTGCAGAATTACCATTTTGTCCGCACGATACCAGCTTTGCAGATAGTGATTTACACAGTGCTCCGGTTATTACTCAGCAAGACTATACCTTTACACCATTAAATCAACTGGCAAAAGTTAAAGAAATATTGCACACTGCACAACAAAAGACCATAAGCAAAACCGTTACATTTAGTTATGCGGATGCCACAGCACCGCTGCGTCTGCATAGTATCCACACACAATGGAATGCACAAATACCAACAATAAAATATTTTAATTATGATCCTGCTGGTAATATGACCACGGATGTACAGCAAAATCAAATTCATTACAATGCTTTTAATCAGATTACTCAGGTGATTACGCCTGCAGGAATTGTGAGTAATTATGGCTATGATGGTGAGGGTAAAGAAGTTACCGAGCAGAGTACTCAAGGTACTCGTTATCTGTTTTACCATGGAGATCAGTTGATTAATGAAGATGTTCATACCTCTGATAACGTAACGCATACCATCGGTTATGAAACTGTTGCTCAAACCACAGATGGCATTATTGATCAGTTTTATGAACAAAATTACCGGGGAGATATTGTGGGTGTTTTCACTAAAGAAGGTGAAAATCAGCATACTTATAAATTAACTAAACGCACTGTTTACAGCCCTTATGGTATGTCATGGCATACGCCTTCGACAATCTCTATCCCCTTTTATCAACAAATGCTACTCGGATTTGAAGGACAACGCACTGACTTTGCCACTGGCTGGCAGTTTTTAGGTGCAGGTCACAGAACTTACAATCCGCAGCAGCGCTATTTTGTCAGTGAAGATCCGCTAACGGGTGGCTATGGTTTTGGCAACAATAATCCAATAATGAACAGTGACCCTGACGGCAATATGCCAAAATGGATCGGTAAAACAACAACCATCGCAGGCTATATCGGCACCCTGGGATTTAGTGCTGTCCCTAAAAAATGGGCGCATATTACCGGTACAGTAGTAACCGCAGCACTTTTTGTTGCCTCCATGGGTGCACTGGTCTTCTCAGCAGGTTATTCTGCCACTATCGCTACTATGTCAGCAGTTGCTGTGCCTGCAAGTATTCCGGTGATCGCCGCTGCTGCCCCTCCTAATAAGGGATTAAATATTGCTGGAGCTATTATTGGAGTGGCAGAGTTTGTTGCATCAATAGCAGCTTGTGCATTTATACCAGGTTCTGCTGTAGGTTCTGTTTCTGTGAATGATCGATTCATTGATCTCAATTTTTTTCAGAGTGAAACATCCGTTACAGCAAGTGATACAGATGTATTATCATCTGTAACCAGTGATGCAGATACATCCTCTATGGTTAGTGAAGACAGGTTTTGTGTAGACGGGCATGTAGAACAATATCAAATGCATGAAATAGATACAGAAACTTCTGAAGAGGCAGAACTTGTTGATAATAACGGAGCAGCAGAATATCTGAACCTGCCATCAGCAGCTACTAACAATGCAACGACTGCATTCAATAATATCGAAGATTCAGGCGAGGAAGCAGGTGCTGCTAATTATAATATACCTATGATGGAAAGAATTATTAACGCCAGAATGAGAGAAGAAGGTAATCTTTTTCATATAACAGAAGCTGGTTCTACAAGACTTCATAGGGGTGCATTTTTAACTGTACTAAGAAAAAAGTATGCATACTCCAGGTCTGTTACCTTTGATGAAAGTGCATGCGCGATGTATCGTATTGATTTTGACATGGATGCTCTGGATGTTGCGTACGGCTTCCCTGATTTTGATATAATTGCATTCAACGCTAACACAATAGAGTTATTTTCACAGGTACGTAAATTCAGAGATGTATTCAAATATATGGGACCGGTTTTTTCATCAGCAGATGGAACATACCACCCTCTGTTTCTTGAGCACATGCAAAGCTTTCTAAACCCCGTACTGAGTTACGCCAGTTAGGGTCTGTTGATGTTTTGTAATTTTTTGTGAAAACTGAGCAATATGACGAAAGCGCCTTACAGCTTTGTCTTAAAGCACTAAGATCTGCAAGATCAAGGTATTGATATATGACAATAATTCATCAGAAATGTTAGTAAGACCAACAGGATTGATTTCAGTTGTTGCAGTTGTTTAAAGATTACAGGAAACCGATTCAGTTAAAGTACCGGAAATTCTTTCTGAGCTTGTAATCATGCATTTTTTCCTATATATACGTTTTACTATCAAATACCTGGTAGCGCCTGCTGGTATTAAATACTCCTATGGTAAGAAAAAGCATTGTAAAGCGGGTTTCAAATCAGAGGAAAGTAAATAAAATATGTTAGTACAACTAACCGGCAGTGAAGTTATAACAGGTTAAATGAAAAT
>JAPORK010000543.1 GCA_026710285.1 Endozoicomonadaceae bacterium
AGGGCTCAGAATAGCAAACGCTATTGCAACTTTTGGATTTGGTTTTATACATAAACAGTGGGCTAATATTGTAGGGTCAGTTGTCACAGGAGTTATTTCTGCAGCGAGTGTAGGTTTTGGTGCCCTGGCAGTTCTTAGAGATCCCACAAAAGCTGGATTTGCTGCAGCAATCTTTGCAGGTTTATTTAGTGTTTCACTCATGTCAGTGCTGCAAACTAAGAGTAAAGCCATGGCAATTATTGGTGCAATTACAGGTAGTATTGCAGTACTTACTACATTTGCTGTAGATTCAGCAGCATTAGGTGTGGGGCTTGTAAAAGGTGTTCAGCGAATAGCTGGTATGTGGCGCCTTGCTGATGTTGCCGAGGAACTGTCTTCTGAAGATATAGCTGAACAACTTGGGGTTATCCCGTTGCGTGTACTCAAAAGTACAGAATCACCTGTAAGTTTAAGAGAAGAGCTACCTGAGAATCTTGCAGAAAAATTACTCAATGAAAATCCACATCTTATGATAAGTGAAGGAAATGGTACAGATTATCTGATACTTCATAGTGATGAAGATGTTGATGAGGCTGTATCTGCTTTAAAAAATGTAAGATCAATGGATGACAATGTAGCAACATTATTTACAGCATCAAAGCTTAGTCAAAAACTCGTAAACTTAAATAGTGTTGATGAATATTTAACAACAATGGAACAGAGTGACAGGCGTTATTCTTTGCTCGGTCCTTTTGTGTCAGAGACTGAACGAGAGGCTGCGGGAAAATTGTTTGAACCTTTTGGACCCATGAAATTCAACAGGATTAGTCAGATACCTGAAGATTTATCTTCCGATATAGATAATCTACGCTTTATTGGGCGTAATATGCGAGGGGCTTTTGTTGCCTACACTGATCAAAATAACGACTATTTGATAGTGGCAAAGTATAGTCATATGCAGGGTATTATTGTCCGGATAAGTGTTCGGAGTGATGACTCTGTTTATCGCTCTGTGGAGGCTTATACTGTTTTTTAATAACAGTGCTCTCTTCATAAATTTTTTGTGAGCTCACTATGCAAATGTGTTAATTTTGCCATAGCCTGTGCACGATGGCTAATGCTATTTTTAGTTTTAGCGGGTAGTTCAGCTGCGGTACACTGAAATTCTGGCAGATAAAATACTGGGTCGTAACCAAACCCATGAATACCTTTTTTTTCTTTGCTTATCATTCCCTGCCATTGACCGGTGCACACTACGGGTGCCGGATCTTTTGCATGTTGTAACCAGACAATGACACAATAAAAGTGAGCTGTCCTTGCGTTGTCTGGTACTGTTTTCATCGCATGTAGTAGTTTGTTGGTATTATCATCGCTGTTTGCCTGTTCGCCGGCATATCGTGCAGAATAAATGCCTGGTGCACCATTAAGTGCATCAACCACAAGCCCTGAATCATCAGCGATAGCGGCAAGATTAGTGGCAAAGGCGGCATGGCGTGCTTTGAGAATAGCGTTTTCAATAAAAGTACAACCGGTTTCTTCAACACTTTCAACACCCAGTTCATGCTGAGGAATAATCTGACAAGTTGCTCCGTGTAACAGTGCTGAAAACTCTCGCACTTTACCTTGATTGGATGTTGCCAAAACAATAGCAGGGTTTGTTGTATTACCATTAAAAAGCGTCACAAATATTTATCCTGTTACAAATCTGTTTTTTACTGGACTGATAATAATTCATGCAGTCGGTATAATTTTTAATTTAAATGCTTGTGCCAGAGCCTACTGTAAGTTCAGGTTAACCACAAGTCAAGTTGCTGGCAAAGTGTTTCTATACCTTGTTTTTTTAGGGAAGAAAATATCTGTATACTAACCAGTTCATAGTTGGCATCAATAATTTTTTTTACATTTAGCAGTGCATTTTTTGCCGCACCGTATTTGAGCTTATCTGCTTTTGTTAACAAAATATGCACGGGAAGAGACTGTGTTTTTGCCCAGTCCAGCATGGCGGTATCAAAATGTTTTAGTGGATGCCTTATATCCATTAATAGCACGATACCTGCCAGAGACTGACGTCGTACTAGGTAATCTTCCAGATGACGCCCCCAGTCTTCCTGTAGCGATTTAGAAACTTTAGCATAACCATAACCGGGCAAATCGACCAGGCAGAGGTCTTTTTCAATGGCAAAAAAGTTAATTAGCCGGGTGCGCCCTGGTGTTTTACTGGTGCGAGCCAGCCGAGAAGAACCTGTTAATGCGTTTAGTGCACTAGATTTTCCAGCATTTGATCGCCCTGCAAAGGCCACTTCTTTACGGATATAATCAGGACACTGTGAAAGTTTTGCAGCGCTTATGAGAAAGTGTGCTTTTTTATAATTTAACTTTTGCTGCGTGTGTAATCCACTTTCTTTTGTTTGGTCTTTCTGATTTGAAGACATAAAAAATTCCATTTGTGTTGCAGTGACAGAAGAGATTCAAAATCTTATTATTCTGTACAGCAGGAGAAAATAACATAGATTTTATCAGTTTACATAAAAGGTCTGCAATTTTTTTTGTCAGGAGGATTGTGTATACAGCATATCAGAAGTTGTCAATAGAATAAAAAAATACCGTTTTGAAAAAATAATTTTCTCAACTTGACAAACTCAAGTCACCCTACATAGACTAACGTTCTTTCTATATTACTTATAGTAATAAATAAAAAATAAATACATAGCATGCATCTGCTGCTATACGGGCAGTACTGATAAATTAGCCGGGAAATTTCCCATTTTTTAAAAGTAAAATAACGAGATAAATAAAAAATCACTCTATAAATTAAGGCAGAGAGTAGTAATGAAAAAATGTTTATTGACCAGTCTGGGTGTTATATTAAGTTCCATTATTGTTATCATGCTACATGCTAAAATGCGTGATGCTGAAAACACTAAAAAGCCAAAACAAGCAGACACCGTTCACTCTGAAGTCGCAGATAAAAGTAACATTGAGGTACTTTTTTCACAGGTTCGCATTACCTCTCATCAGGACGGTAAAAAAGCAGACTTACAGCTTGCACTGAAAAATACCGGTAATATTCCTGCTCAACTTACTGATATTGAAATTTTAAATGAAAAGGACGGCAAGCCACAAGCAAAAAACACCTCCTTTCATCAGCGCACATATGAAGAAGGGGTACGCACATATAAGCAGGTTGGCAACATAGAAATCAAGCCCGGAAAGACGATACGTTCATCACATTTTTTAATTAAACTAAATGACTTACAGCCCTCATTTGTAAATGATAGTAACTGTTTTGTAAGGTTAAAATTTTCGGATAAAACAGTAATAGAAAGAGAGGTTCAAATAAAACATTCATCCTGGAAAAAAAGATCTGGTTCTGCCAGTCAAAAAGCAATAGCACAGCCACAACAGGAAAAACAACAAGAAAAACAACAAGAAAAACAACAGGAAATGCGTTCGTCACAATAACAGTGGCAACAGTTACAGGAAAATGATCATATACCCTGATCTAACTTAAACTGACCGGACAAAGGATTGTCACCTCAGTAGCGTGCAACATGCCTGCGCATAAATGATTTCTATTCGGCAAGCGCAAGGGGTGGTAACACCATGATTCTTTCATAGATCAGGTCATTATGATTACCCTAAATAAAATTGAAAATTTAAATTATCTTTTTCTGTTGCGGGTTATTATGGTTGCCTGTTACTGAATATACCAGCCTTTTTGGCATAAAACCGTGAGCTGAGCTTGTCGAAGTATGGAGACCAAAAGCAGCCGGGCTTTGAAAAGCTAAGCCCACGATGCATTCAGTAAAGATTGTTATATTCAGCAGAAAATAAACCTGTGAATAAAAATTGAAGTTTAAAAAATGTGACTAAGAGACAGTACCGATAGACAGCCAGAAAAATACCAAATATCATCTATATTAAGCAGTCTGATGAAAAAAACTGAATATTTACTGTAAATAGCGTTTTAACTTCTTTTTAATAATCTATAATTGCAGGGAAATACACAATTATATTCTAAGATCCTACAATTTTTAATTGACTCATGAAGCCAAGAATCAAAGGACATAACAAAAATAGCGATATACTTCATCCCGGATATTTCCGGTATGTGGTGGCAGAGACTACAGTTCAACTTAAAACGATTACTTTCTCCCAGGATGCCCGACTGATGTATAAAGCAATGATCTCTTTAGGTAAACTTGCTCGTGAGCATGGTTTAAAACTACGCCAAAGCTATGCCTGTAAAGCAAAAGAAGCATTGGTTAGCTATGTACGTTACCTTCATGCAAAGCAGTTTTGCCGGGCAAAGCATGCAAAACATTACATAAAGCATCGGTTAGGTTGTATAATTTGGGATAATACCAGTCTTTCTTGTTTGAAAATTATTTGGATTTACTCTTATTTAAAATAATCACTACTGATAAAATATTTAAATCTACTAATCATTAATAAAACGGGGATAGTTAATGAATTTTTCTTTATGGATTCAGGGGTTGCTTCATTGTAACATTTGGCAAATGCTGATGATTACATTAGTAATGACCCATATTACCAGCTTGTCGATGACAATCTATCTGCACAGATACAGTGCTCATCGTTCTGTTGATCTGCATCCGCTATTAAGGCATTTTTTTCGTTTCTGGCTATGGTTTACTTCGGCAACTAATACAAAAGAATGGACTGCCATCCATAGAAAACACCACGCAAAATGTGAAACTGTTGATGATCCGCATAGTCCTGTTCATTATGGTTTAAATCGTGTGTTGTGGGGTGGAGCCTTTTTATACAGAAAAGAAGCAAAAAACCAGCAAACACTGGAGCGTTATGGAAAAGGTTGTCCTGATGACTGGATTGAGCGAAAATTGTATACTCCGCAACAGTCGCTGGGTATTTTCATTTTATTAGCAGCTTATCTTTTAATGTTTGGTGTTTGGGGAGTGCTGGCATGGGGTATTCAGATGGTATGGGTTCCCTTTTGGGCAGCAGGCGTTGTCAACGGAGTGGGTCATATATTTGGCTATCGAAACTTTGAATGTAGTGATAATGCACGTAATATTTTCCCTGTCGGCATAATCATGGGAGGCGAAGAGTTACATAATAATCATCATGCGTATCCTAATTCTGCCCGCCTTTCTTCAAAGTGGTGGGAATTTGATTGCGGATGGATGTGGATACGTATTTTTTGTATGCTCAGACTGGCAAAAGTACTGTTTTCTACACCACTAATACAAAAAAATAAGCATAAAGCAGAAATTAATACTAATACTATCATGGCCATTGTTAATCATCGGTTTCATGTAATGGCACATTACACGAAGGACGTTATTCGTCCACTCATTAATAGTGAAAAAGGCAAATTTGCATCTAAACAAGAACGGATGCGATTACACAAAGCAGGTAAATTATTATCTCGTCATCACGCTATTTTAAAACCTGTACACCAGGCACATTTAAAAAATATTATCAGTGAGTTTAACCGGTTAAAGATTATTTATGAAAAACGTATTGCATTACAGGAAATATGGCAAAAAATAAAAGAGAATAAGCAACGGGTTAATGCATTACAAAAATGGTGTCTTGAAGCGGAACAGAGTGGGATTCAAGTATTAAGAGATTTTTCAAAAAAATTAAGATGTTATGATTTGCCTACATAGTCCCGGGGTTAAACCCGTACTCTTGATACATAAACCTTTGGTCAGACGTAAAAAAGCTGAAAATTTTTCCTGGCTTACTGTTTTTGCGGGAATAATATTTGTCCGGTGAAGCGGGCAATCCATTGGACTAAAAGTCAACTCATGGAGTTGGTAGGTATAATAAAAAAGGTGAATAAAACCAAACCTGTGTTGATGCGTCGTAAAGATAGGTAACATCAGAACCAGGGACATACCGCATGTTCGGGATAAATCTGCGAGTAAACTCCGAATGCTGTGCAGATGGTGTTCGGCGTATAGCAGGTGCGAATTTGTATCGGGCTTTTCATGAGAACCATGGGAGCCTATTATCAACTCCGTTCGCAGGCATAGCTTGTTGAAGCCAGGACTAAAGGTAATAACAGTTACAGAACTGAACCATCACATTTTATAGAAATTTAATTGTTTAAATCTTCCTGTTAGTCAGCTCACACACTACACAACAATGGATTAATGAGTGTAACCATATTACAAATATGCAAAAGAAAACATCAACAGATCCTAAAAAATATTGATTTAATAGAAAAAATATTATTATTTTTTTCTGTAGTTATTAAGAAATTATGGGGGGAAAGTCGTCGATTTATTAATAAGGTATAAAAATGTTGGCTCAATATAAAAAAATGTTTTTATTCTTTTTTATATTCATTGCTTTGTTATTATGTTGCATAGTTAGTTTGTTTTGTAAAGAGTCAAATATACAAAACAGTAGTTTAGCTGATCAGCATTCTATGTTTTTTGACTATTTGGATAATTATAGAAATAAAAAAACAATTAAAAATTATATTAAACGCAAATCAAATTTAACAAAAAAACAACAGAAAGTTTATTCTTCAGTATTAGGTGAAACAGAACCATGGTCAAATGCATTTAATTTTAAAAAAGTATGGGGGACTACTGTAGATCCACGCACAGGCATTCTCAGTGCTTATGTTAAAACGGGTAGTATGCTGAGTAATTTAGGACATGGACCTGATATTAATCTGAATATCAATTATAGCAGCAGTTCATTAGTTAATCCTGACGGGCTGGGAACAGGTTGGAGCTGGAATCTGACACATTTCAATCCGGTTACCCGTCAGCTGATCACATCATTTGGACAAAATTTTTATTTAAAAAAGGGACCTGATGGTCACTGGAAACCACTGTACCATAAGCTTCATGATATGGTTATTCATGGAGATATCAGTACACATTTTGTGATTACTTATGCAAATGGTCTACGGGAAATTCTGAATCATAAAGGTTATGAAGTTCGTCTGGAACAGCAGGATGGATGGGATATTTGTTTCAGCTATATACCCGATACTCATCTGTTACAATCAGTAAGAGATGATGAAGGACATATCATTAAATTATACAGAAACAACCATTATCTTCGGGTTATTAGCCAGGGAGGAGTTGGTAAACCAGTTATAGTATTAATTAACAAAAAAAATAATGAAGTACATAGTATCACTTTACCTTCATCCAATAATCATCCAGGGCATGGTATTTATTTTTATTATGTACATCATTTTATAACGGGTGTGCATTATCCGACAGGATTAAAGAATCAGATTAATTATGATTGCACGGATGAAATAAAAGTGCCAGCATATAACCCATCAGCATTGCATATATTGTGTGCAGTGGTTAAAGAAACTGTTAATCCGGGCTTTGGTGAGCCGGTCATGATAAGTCGTTACCGATACGGCAAGGTAAGCAGCAATGAACATAATTATCTTGGCTTTAATGCAAAGCTGACTGTTACAGCCCATTCATCAAAAGACAGATTGTTTGAAGCACCTGTCAGTTATACTTATCAGACTGAACAGGATAACGGTCTCATACGAGAAATTCGTACTTATAATAAATATCATCTGATGATCGATGAGAAACAGATTAGTGACCGAACCGGAAATATTTTGTCAGCAGTACATTACTTTTTTTGTCGTACAGATCAGTCTGATGGCTGTGCACATACTGCTTTTGCTCACTTGCCTGCTACCTACAGTCTGCCCCTGAAAATAGTAACCCGGGTCTTTGGGGATATAGCAGATAAACCTGCTGTAACCACAGTGACTACCCGTTATGATACAGAGGGAAGAGTAATCAGGCAAACAGACATTTATGGACGTGTAACAATCAACCATTACTGTCCAGTGACCGGTAATGCTGCCTGTCCTGCTGTTTCAAAGGAATGGCCTTTTGCTACATTAACTGAATCTACTGTGCGTTATCCTGCT
The DNA here is from genome assembly GCA_026710285.1 of Endozoicomonadaceae bacterium. Lineage (GTDB taxonomy): Bacteria > Pseudomonadota > Gammaproteobacteria > Pseudomonadales > Endozoicomonadaceae > JAPORK01. The sequence goes on from JAPORK010000543.1 coordinate 7,901, forward strand.
GATATTAAAACTAGTATAAACCCACCTATGCCTGTAACAAGATATAATTATTATCGTAAGGAGATTAATCATAATGGAAAAGGCTATATTATTGTTCTGCATCATCAAATAGAAAAATCTGGTAATCAACAATTAACAACAGTTCGTCACTATTATAATAATCCTGATGATTTATTAACTTATGGTTTGTTAAAGCAACTGATAGTAACAGGTAAGCAAAATGAGGCTTATTTACCAGATTCTGTGATCAAAGATTACTATTATATAAAAAGTCCGGATAATTATACTAAAACAACTTATAGTGCTATTGAATTATCTGATAATAAACGTCTAATGTCATTTTATACAACAACTAGTCTGTTCACAAATCAGGTCCTTATGGTAACAGATGCAGAGAAAAAATACAGTAACCGCTATTACTATGACCAGTGGGACCGAATGATAAAAGCAGAGCGTGCTGCAGGTACTGATTTTGCTGCCAGTATTTATTATAGTTATACGATATCTGAGAACCTTAACCAGGTTGTGGTTACAGCTGTAAATGGATTACAGAAGAAAATTGTGTTTGACAGTGCAGGAAGAGTGCTGAAAAGTTTTACTGAATCCATTGATACAGCAGGTAAAAAGCAGCAAGATCACTGGTGGCCGGTACAAAAAATTAGCTATGATCAATACGGACGTATTGCCCGACAAAGCAGCTATATTTTTAAAGAATCAGGACAATTGATCACACTGGATATCACGCAGGATTATGATGATACCGGAAGAGTTATGCGGAAGCATCTGCCTGATGGAAGAATGACTGTTATGCATTATGATGACAGTGACAGATGTGTAGTCAGTTATCAGCAGAGTGCAGAGGGTGAACGCTCTGTTATCTCTGTATCCAGAGCAAATGTGCTCAGTCAACCGGTCAAACAGTGGTTATTACCAGCAACTATATTTCCACTGCCTTCTGTAAGATCATTATGTATTAATAGTGATAAACAACCTGATTCCCGAGTATCTGTGATCACTTATGATGGTTTTGGGCGACAAATCATGACAAAAGATCCTGAAGGTAGAATTATCAAACAAAACTATGATCAACTGGGACGATTAACTGATACTATTGATCCTGCTGGGAACAGGGTGCATCTGGTATATAATCTGACAGGACAGATTATACAGTCATGGACGTATCCTGTTTCAGGTGAACGTTATCTGCTGTCATCATCTGGCTATAACCAGGCTGGACAGTTAATTTGGTATACGAAAGAAGATAAAAAACGTACTTTTTATACTTACACAAAAGATGGATTAATTGCAACAATTACAACGCCAAACCGACATATTTTTTCATGGCAATATAATTGCTTAAATCTTCCTGTTAGTCAGTTTACAGATAATAAACAGAAATGGATTATTGATTATAATCACATTACATTAAATATACAGCAAAAAATAGATATTACTGGTACTAAAAATTACTCTTATAGCGATGACGGATTAATACAGGAATTAATTCATGTTGGAAAGAATAGCTACTCTGATTATAAGCTACAACAGAAGTATGACAATAATAGACGTATTATAAATACTACAGATATCTCTGGTAATAAAACAGTTAATCAATATGACTGGTTGGGACGTATTTCTCGTATCAGTTACCAGTCATATCAAAAAAATAATATCGAAAAATTATTTGTACCTGCATACGATAGCTTTTCACGTATACAACATATTAATTATGGCAATGGTCTGTACCGTACATTTCACTATGATGCCTGGGGACATAAAGATCAGATAACCGATATACAAAGGGAGCAGCTTATATCTGTATGGTCGATGATATATGATATTAGTGGTAACATTATCAGGATCAGTCAAACAGCAGAAAAGAAACAATTTGCTATTCTGCATTATAAATATGACATGTTGGATAACCTGATCAGTATGCAGTGTCAGGGTTCACCTGGTTTACCTTTGTGTCCACATGATACATCGCTCAGTGGTTCCGGGTTGAAACAGGCACCGGTGATTATTCGGCAGGATTATACGTTTACACCACTTAACCGATTAAATAGTATACAGGAAGTATTACAACCTGTACAGCAAAAACAAACAATAAGCAAAGTGATAAATTATTATTATACAAATACTAAGGTACCTCTGCGTTTTCAGCAAATCAGTACTGCTTGGAATCATAACAGACCAGTTTTACAAAATTTTATTTATGATGATAGGGGTAATATGGCAGTAGACGGACAAAATCATCATATTATTTATAATGCACTGAATGAAGTTATTCGGGTTATTTCTTCAGCAGGAAAATTAAGCGATTACACCTATGATGGTAGTGGTAAAGAAGTTATGGAAAAAAACGTCAATGGTCTTAGTTATCTTTTTTATTGTGGTAATACACTTATAAACGAAAAAATTACTGATCCACAACAGGACTCACACATTACAGGTTATCTCGGTGTGGCAAAAGCAACAGACGGTATAATAAGTGAATATTATCAAAGCAGTTATAAGGGTGATATTACTGGGATTTTTAAAAAAAACAACAATGGACGCTATTACTTTCAGCAACGTAATATTTACAGTCCTTATGGCATGATTTGGCATAAAAAATCAAAGAGACTACCACTTTATCAACAAACGTTACAAGGGTTTGATGGTGAACGAACAGATCCTGCTACGGGATGGCAATTTTTAGGTAATGGCAACCGGACGTATAATCCAGAACAACATTATTTCCTCAGTGAAGATCAGGCGGATGATGGTTATGCTTTTGGTAGTAATAATCCGGTCATGAATACTGATCCGTCTGGTAACAGTCCACGATGGCTGGGAGAAGCGTTTAAATGGGCAGGATATGTGAGTACGCTGGGTTTAGGTGCACTACATCAACGCTGGGCGAACATTACCTCTGCAGTTATACAGTTAGGATCTACCGTTGCTACTCTGGGAGCAGCGGTTGCCGGTGCAGGCTCTGCAGCGTTGGCAGGGGTTGTAGCAGGTACTACTTTAATCAGCAGTATTCCTGTTGTAGCTTCTGCAATACCTGCTAACAAAGGGCTTAATCTTGCAGGCAAGATTATAGGTATGGCAGAAATGGCTGTCTCAGTTGCAGCAGGGATGATTGATTTTCTGCCCTCTGCCATTGCCGGACAGGGAGAAGATGCAATTGATGTTCAGATGGTTAAATTTCCTTTTCGGATGCTTTCAATAAAGTCAAAGAATTCTTTCGGATCAGGTGTATTAGCTACCAGTGAGAATTTTGGTTTTTCTGAAGAAGCACTTATGAATGCTCTGCATACTCCACTGGAATCTGTTTCTGCTGCTTCTCCAACTGCTGTTGTTATAAAGGAGCTTTCGGTGCTTGCACCCGATGGATATTTAACATTCCTGAATGAGAAAGAAGTTTCACAGGCGTGGCTTTATTTACGTGGTTCATCATTTAAAGA
>JAPORK010000547.1 GCA_026710285.1 Endozoicomonadaceae bacterium
CCTGTCAGCCCATTTGCTACAGCGAAAGGTGTTGAGGGTTCTCAACATGGGTCGCAAGAAGCCCTCACTACAACTGTCCTTGCGGTTTAGTGGTGGGAGTATGTTACATAATAATCTGCCAACATGACAATTTATGCAGTTGATTATGTAACTAGAGACGAACATAGCTAATAATTCCAAGTGTTCCGTTCTCACCCATAAATAAATCCATATCTAACTCTTCAAATCTTCCGCAAATCATTTCAACGGTTCCTTCACTATTGACTCTGTAGGTCCACCATAAGTCAGGACCGTTATCAAAAGGTTTGATTGCACGGCTTACCTGTAATATATTCATATGACTAACACTCCGGATAATCATAGCATCATCACTTTCTTTAAACAGTTTGTCTATCGAAGAAAAACAGGGGGATTTAAGTGGTATATACCAGCCAAATGATGATAACATCGTTCTTAATCCAAGTTCATAAGGATGATCCGGAGTTAATAAAGCATGCCTGAGTGTCCATATTCTTGCCTGTAAAAAGTAGTAATACAAATCCAAATCAACAGGTTTGCCCGTACATTTGGCAGCCAGTAATATTGTCAGAGAATCACATCCAATACTGCCGGGGTTTTTTTCTCCAAAAGCGCGCATAATTTTCCATATCCGGTTTACCATAGCTAAACTATGTATGTACAAATCTTCCTCTACAATACTCTTTTTTATGCGTGAATTTGTACGCAGGGTCATAATTAAGCTTTTGACGCAGTCCGGATGCGTACGAGCTAATTGCTCTGCACTGGGATACTCTAATTTTTGTTGCATCTTTGATGGCATTAATCCTTCACTGACATAACCTAAGGCGACCGAGGTATCCGACGTTTCCGCCGAAGATAATACACCGTACATACTAAACCCCAGTAATGCCACACTCGTTGCAGTTACTATCAGTGCTGTTGTTACACCGATAACAGATGCTGTAATATCCAGCCCCGGTTAGGTGGAAGAGATGTTGTGGCAACAGGAACAGTACTGGCGATTGCGGCGCCTGCCGTAACCGCAGTGAATAATGAACTGCTCCCGGCATCGGCTATAGCTAACCCTAATGATGCAAATGCTATACCCGCTATTATTGCTGAACCGGCAATGTTTGCCCAGCGCTTGTGAATGGCACTTAAGCCAAATGTACCGATATATCCCATCCACTTAAAAGCTGTTCCCACCCATTCAGGCATATTTCCGCTGGGATCGCTATTCATGATTGGATTATTATTACCAAAATCATAACCGCCTGTTAACGGATCTTCAGTAAAAAAATAGCGATGTTGTGAATTATACACTCTTTGTCCTGAACCCAGAAACTGCCATCCTGTGGAAGGGTCGGTACGTTCACCATTAAACCCAATCAGGTTTTGCTGATACAAGGGTAATGGTACAGATTTTGTATGCCAAACCATACCGTATGGACTGTATAAATTACGTATACTTAGCTGATATGGATTATTAATGCTATCAGTTTTTTTTAAAACAGCAGTAACATCACCTTTATAATTACTTTCATAATATTCATCAATGCGATTGTCAACAGATTTAGCCACCAGGTGATAACCAATAATATGCGACTTATTACCTGCACTATTAATTTTGGTATTAATCAAATGATCATTACGATAAAAAAAATAACTGCTACCTGCTCTGTTTTGTTCGATTATTTTTTTACCACTACCATCATAGATGTAATGACTCTGCTTTCCATCAGGTGCTGTTACATCAGTGATCTGATTTAAAGCATTGTAAGTTATTTTACTTTTCTGATCGATTATCATATTTCCGGAAATGTCATAATATAACGGATAAAATTTCTGTGCCAGGTGATTCCAGCTGATACTGATTTGTTTGGGGCGTAACGGAGCAGAAGAATCATTATAGCAGTAATGTATTGTTTTAGTGATTGTTTGATGCTGTACCGGATCATATAAAATTTCGTCTGCTTTTGCCAGTGTGTTCAGTGGTGTAAAAGTATAGTTTTGTTGGGTAATCACCGGAGCGTTTTGGAGTAAACTACCACTGATATCTGTTTCTCTGGGACATAAAGGTAAATCAGCAGAGCCGGTGCAGGTCATTTTTTTCAGAGCATTAAGGTGATTATACTGATAATGCAACAGCGCATATTGATGATCTGTTTTGTATAAGAGTGTCGTAATATTATCGTTATTATCATAACTAAATTGCCATTGTGATAATAATCTTCCCCCCAGCATATCGGTTACATTATCTGTATGTCCCCAGTTATCGTAAGTGATAGTTCGGTGCATTTTGCTGCCATAATGAACATCAGTTATCCGGGAAAAACCATCGTAAACAGAAGTAACAAGTGTTTTAGCAAGCCCATGTTTTGGTTGATACCGTGTAGTAACAATACGTCCCAGTGAATCATAACGGATCTGTGTTTTATTACCTGAAATATCACTGTTGCTGATAAGCCGACGGTTGTTGTCATATTCCCATGACAGGTGATAATCCAGGTAACCTTTTTTTCCGCTATGAACGATAGTTTGTGGTAATCCGTCATCACCATAAGTGTAAATACTAACCCCGGTTATATCTTCTTTTTTTACCGGCAACATTGTCAGTGGATCATAACTTACTTTTAGCTGTAGTTTATTATCCAGATATTTAGCAACAGGAAGACCTGAGAGATTGTACTGCCATGAGAATGTATGTCCGGATGGTGTACTGACTGAGGCAAGTTGTCCGGTTTTAGTGTAAGTGAAAAATGTCTTTTTTCCGTCTTCAGCAGCCTGCCATACCCTTTGTCCGGATGCATTATATTCAGCAGAAGATAGCAGGTAGCGCCCTCCTGAGACAGGTAAATACCATTTCTGAATAACATGATTGGTCAGGTCGCTAACGGACTGCATCTGATTACCTTCAGAATCAGTAATAGACATCAGATAGCCAGACGCAGCATAATGCTGTTTTATTATTCTGTTTTGATAATCTTTTTTTAAAGCGATACGACCAAACCCATCGTATTGTGTTGTTACTGTTTTTGCAGCCGCTATTTTATCACCATGGGCACACAGATATTGTAGCGATGGCAGTGTTTTTTTTGTAATTGGTAACATAATTTGTTTAACCGGTTGACCGGACAACATGGTTTTTACAACAGAAATAACTGAGCGATTTCCAAACCGGTCCTGTTGATAGCTAAGCATACAAAGATGAGGATCATCATATGCTGTGATCTTTGTTATTCCGTCTGGAAGATGAACCTGCAATATCCTGCTAAGATCATCATAATCACGAGTAACGGTAAGTGTCTTTATCTGTCCGGAAGTATCAAAGTGATAGCTGTGTTCAGCAGTAAGGCGCCCGTAAGCATCAAAACGATTGATTTTTTTTAGCTGCCAAAGATCAGGCTTTATTTTTCCCGCAGCAGTAATAACACTGTCAAAAAATTTTACTGCCCGTCCTGCATTATCAAAAATGATTTTATGTCTCAAACCACTTGAGGGAACTATTTGTACTGTATTGTGTTCAGGTGCAATAAGGTAATTATAATATGTGCTGGCTGAAAAAGAGGTGCCAGTTACTGTTTCTGTTTGTGTAAGACGACCCAATGGATCATAGTGGTAGTAAACGGTGTTACTACCGGAAGAATCGGTAGTACTTATTTTTTGATTAGTAAACAGGCTGGTTACAACCTGTGATGAATAGTCTGCTTTACCTTGCCCTGACTCAATGGTACTGTAAGTCATTTTACGATGACCATCAGCACTTTGTTTATAATAATAATGCCTTGTAATCTGTTTTAATTTTGAAACAGGCGCTGTAGTTCCTGTCATGGTTAACTGGCTCAGCAATCCATAATTCAGTAGATTATTAACATCATGATAATAATGTCGTGTTGTTAGCGTGTATTGTCCTCCGCTTTTAACCATTTGTTGCCTGAGTTTTAATAAATAACCGGAATCATTACGATTAAATTCTTTCTGGTAGAAGTTGTAAGTGATAACCGGAGATAATGTTTTTTTTCCACTATGCTGATCTATTGCCGGATATTGTACCACTCTTTCAGGTAAAGTATTAAAAGACCAGTTGTGAGGAACAGCAGGACAAGCAGTATCACCTGAAGCAGGACAGTAATCAGTATGGGTTAAGCGACCATAGTTATCTGTATGGTCAGTTATACGACCCTGAGTATCATATTTTGCTGACACAGTACTTATAGCCGGTATACCGGTATGATTACCCCATACTTTAGAAACTATTTTTAACGGAAAGCTGTAGATTACCGGTAATTGAGAAAAAGAAGTATGAGCACAGCCATCCCCCTGATCAGTGCGACAAAAAAAGTAATGAACTGATGATAATATACTCCCGGTACGATCACTAATCTGCTGGCTGTTAATCAACAGATGATATTTATTATAGGTGCGTATTTCCTTAATAAGACCGTTATCTGCTGATGTTTGATAAGTGTAATCAGATGGTGCTTCAAACAACATGTCCTGCTGTAGATTATCAGTTATTAACCCGGCATTAAAACCAAGATAATCATGTTTGTTTGCATTGATCTGCATGTAATTATAGCGCATAACCATTGCCGGTTGTCCTGCACCAGGATCAGTAACTTCACGACTCACCGCACACAATACACTCTTTGATGGCGCAGGCATTTTAATGGCATCAGTACAGTTGTAAGTAACTGTTTTTTTTAACCCTGTCGGATAATCAATTCGTGTAATAAGATGTCCTGTGTAGTGAATATACAAACTCAAACTACTATAATCGTTTAGTAAAGGCAGTGTGGCATGTAATAATTTATTATTTTCACTGGTGAGCAGTACCTTAACTGATTTTCCGTTATAACCTTTGCTGCTGATAATTATTTTATCTTTTTGCCAGCTGAGCTGAATGAAATTATTACAATTATCAGTTATATACTGCAACTGATGTGTTCCTGGTTTGTACAAAAAATGCACATAGTTGCCATCTTGTTGTATGAGTTTGGTTTCATACCCGTCATGAGATAATATTTCACGTAAACCATTCGCATAAGTAATAACAAAGTACGTCTTTTTATCACCGTTAATACTAATGTCGTGTAGTTTGTGATAATGTGGTTGCCATTGTCCATTATTATTCTTTCGCAGATAAAAATTTTGACCACTTGCCGTAAACAGTTGATTGGTTGCAGGGTTAAATCGGGTTAAATTCCACTGCCAGCCAAAGCCCAGATTGTCTTTATTTGCAACAGTCATACTACTGTAAATGGCTTCAAGGTCAATGTTGGGTCCGTGCCCCAGATTACTCAACAGACTACCCACTTTAATATGAGCAGTAAAAGTACCCGTCCGCGGATCAACAGTGGACCCCCAGGTTTGTTTAAAATTCATGGCGTTTGACCATGTATTTATACCAAATGATGCTGACGAATAAGCTTTCAGGGAATTTTTTCGTTTACCCGATTTACCCGGGTTGTTTATCGGTTTCAGGTAGCGGGTGTTAAAATTAGCAGAATTTATTTTGTATGTAGCAAAAACTACAGAAAGTAAATTAAAGAACATTATAGTAATGAGAACAAAAAAATTTAATAATTGTGGTATTAATTGAACAGGTTTCATAATTTTTTTAAAGGAATTAGACAGGATGAAAGTAATTTTATAGTTTTATGCCAGAAATTATATAAAATTGATGTTACTTTTACAAAGAAAAAGCTCGAATTTTCCGGGCATTTTGTCATGGTAAATGCAGGAGGGAAATATTAGATGAAAGCAAAAACATATGACAGATATGTTTGCCTGATGGGAGCCGTATGAATCAAGAGGTGCATGTACGGTGCTGCGAGGGGCTGTGGGGAAGGTTACCACGGTCTACTCTCCGATCCGCACGCCGGGATCTGTGGGGGGTGGAACTGCCAATAGGCAGTTCCTTCTGCTCGATGTTGTCAATCACCACTGAAAATATCACTTCCAGGTTGCAGAATTCCGGAAACCAATGCCAGAATGATCAGGTTTTTTCAGCATCAACAGGCTCTAAAAGATCGGGTTTTACCACATGCTTGATAACAGATAAATCCGCTATTTTTAAAAAAATTACCGGTATACAGAGGCAAGTTTTTTCATGATGCTGTACAATTGCAAACATTACCGGCAAAACAGCTTGTCAGTTCTCAGATATTAGCAGATTGCCATACAGATGTTACGGTTGTTTTACAGAAAAATCAGCTTTATCTATAAAATCTGGTTACATCGAGACTTTCAGACAGAAATGAACAGAGGAAAAATTAAATATGATTACTATTAATAATAAAGTGCCCGATTTTACTGCTAATGCTACCAGCAACAAAGAAATTACTTTATCTGCTTTTAAAGGTAAAAATATCATTTTATATTTTTATCCAAAAGACAGCACGCCAGGCTGCACTACAGAAGGACAGGATTTTACCAGTTTATACAATCAGTTTACAGAACTTGATACAGTCATTTTTGGTGTTTCTAGAGACAGCATTGCGTCACACGAAAAATTCAAAGCAAAATATAATTTTACTTTTGATTTACTTAGTGATCCGGAAGAGAAGTTGTGTAAATTATTTGATGTCATTAAGCAAAAAAGTCTTTACGGAAAGCAGTATATGGGTATTGAACGCAGTACTTTTTTAATTGATAAAGCAGGCATATTAAAACAAGAATGGCGTAAAGTAAAAGTAAAAAAACATGCAGAGGCTGTACTTAGTGAAGTTCGTTTATTAAATGCATAATTTGTTTATGCTGCAACAGGTTAAATATTGATAGAGTGAATCAATTCGGAGATGAAGATATTAATGAAAATGATATCTGCGATTATAAAGCCATTTAAGCTCGATGATGTGCGTGAAGCACTGGGTGAAATCGGTATTTATGGTATGACAATAACAGAAGTTAAAGGGTTTGGTCGCCAGAAAGGACATACCGAGCTATACAGAGGCGCAGAATATGTTGTTGATTTTTTACCAAAAATAAAAATTGAAATTGCGGTTGCTGATGACTTTGTTGACAGAATAGTCGAAACGATTCAAAAATCAGCCAACAATGGTAAGATTGGCGATGGAAAAATATTTGTTTCTGCTCTGGAACAGGTGGTACGCATCCGTACCGGTGAATGTGGAGAAGATGCGATTTAATTAAGCGTACCATTTAAAGTACTGTCTCAAAACAAGCAGATTTACTATGACTGCAAGAAAAGGGTAAGTAGCATAACTACCAGAGCGATGTTAATAGCTGAACCTGAGCAAGGATATTTTTATACGTTAATTTATCCCTGCGGTTTGTCAGGCTATATTAACCTTAACTAACTGATTTTTTTTCTAAATTTATAAACGCCTGCTTTCTTGTTTTTGCCAGCAGGTTATCATGATAAAGTAACCAAACGTCTCTCATTGATACCTTTCGAGTTGCACTACTATTTTTTGTGAATTTCCTCTTCTGAACTTGTTACAAATGGAACTGGTGGTTTATTATAGAGACTTAAAAAGTTAAACGCAATATAACTGTATATTTAGAGCAGACAGATAGGTTCCTGAAAACTTAATGAACATTACAAAAATCAACAGGGTGGGAAAGTGAAGATCGTATCACTTTTTTCAGGAGCAGGCGGTCTTGATCTTGGTTTTCAGCAAGCAGGATTTTATGTGATTTTTGCAAATGAATAGGATAAAGGAATTTGGAAAACTTATGAACAAAATCATAAAAATACCCGATTAGACAGAACAAACATTATCGACATAAAAGAGAGTGAAGTACCTGCATGTGACGGAATAATTGGAGGTTCACCTTGTCAAAGCTGGAGTGAAGCTGGTGCATTGAGAGGTATTCAGGATAAAAGAGGACAACTTTTTTTTGAATTTATCCGCATTTTAAAAGCGAAACAACCAAAATTTTTTTTAGCTGAAAACGTGAGTGGAATGCTTTTGCCAAGACATAAAGAAGCATTACAAAATATAAAGTAAACGTTTATTAATACCGGCTATGATCTTTCTTTTAAACTTTTAAATGCTTGTGATTATAATGTCCCGAAAGATAGAAAAAGGGTGTTCTTTATAGGGATTAGAAAAGTATTTACCCTTTAAATTTCAGTTTCCTGAAATTACATTTGCAAAAATTCCTCTTGAAAATGCAATAGGTGATTTAAAAAAGAGTGCACTGCCCGCTAAAGAATATAATATAACGAATGGTAATAATTGCAGCATTCCAAATCATGAATATATGACTGGTGGTTTTTCTACAATCTTTATGTCGAGAAATAGGGTGAGAGGGTGGAATGAGCAATCTTTTACAATTCAGGCTGGAGGGCGCCATACCCCCATTCATCCACAAGCTCCAAAAATGCAATTTATTGAACAGGATAAACGTATTTTTGTCCCGGGGAAGGAATATTTGTACAGACGTTTAAGCGTAAGAGAGTGTGCAAGGATTCAAACATTCCCGGATCATTTTGTCTTCTTCTACGACAAAGTTGCAGCAGGTTATAAAATGGTCGGAAACGCTGTTCCTGTAAATATGGCAAAATTTTTAGCAGAAAGCATAAAATTACAAATGCAAAGGAGAGTTATTCAGGAGATAAAATCTCAGGAACAGATGGAGGCAGTCTTATGACTAATATTTTGGAAGCAATCAACAACATAATAAGTCATAAAAACTTTCATATCAAAGATATTTACTTGGGTAAAAACAGAGTTAATAACATGGGAGATGCTCTTGAAAATTTTGTGAAAGATGCTTTTGCTGACACATTTGCAAATTACAACGAAAATGACAGACTGGAAACTTTTAACCAAAAATTTTCTTGGACAGGTTCGCAAAATGATCCAGCTAAATTAGAGGATTGTAAAGTTATAAAATTTATAGCATAAAACTTTGGATAGTATACGAGTTGAAAAAATTGAACTAATTTACAGCATCAAAAAAATTTAATCACCGCCTATAAACCATCAACTAAGAATGCTATTACATATCAGATCATGTTCATTAACGCAGATAGATCCATCTTAGTAATTCAGGTAACAGGCAGAGTGATTTTACCGATTAAGATACGCTGTAAAATAGCAACTGCCTGATTTTAATTGCCAGTTACTCCGGAAGCATGTGGAGTGTATTTGTTTGTTACCCCTTCAATACAAACAGCACGTTTTTTATCATGTAGAGTACGTTTTTTGTTATGTTTTATATGTTTTGAAATTTTCATACAGTGAAGGTAGCTGGAAACATACTGTTCAAATAGTGCTGCGCCATCTTTTCGGGCTGCTAATTGTTTGACCAGCGCTTGTGGACCAATTTCAAAATGTTGAAAATCAATAGGGTAGTTCCAGTATCCACCCCAAATTAAAAATCCATTTTGTGCAAAGATATCGATAACTTCTTCTGCCATACCGGTATTCACAGGTTTATTGGGTCGCCAGCTGTAACGATTGAGATAATTTTTTACTGACTGAACCGGTTTGACGGTTACGTTATTGTTATTATCAATGGCAACAAAAGGGTTTTGTAGCGGATTAAAGTCAATGGCCACACCCCAGGCATGCTTTGACCAGGAAGCACCACCTGTAATGGGGCGGGCATTAAAAGCGCTGGTATTATTTGCCTGCATAGATGCATCATCATTACCGTTAAAGTTTTCCATTGGTAATACCGACTGCATTGGGATTTTCTTTTTAAAGAGCAGAGAAAAAATGTGTTCCACCCGCTGTGCTACCGCATCCATGACTACAATTGAGCCTATTTTAATTTGTCCGTTAAAGTCGTAATATTGTAATGTAACATTTGCCAGCCGGTTACACTGGATGGGTGCATTCGCAGTGAGTACACCTTTTTCTCGCATAATCTCACACTGTTGAGCAGAGATTGGCTTAACATCTGCTAATACGGTAAAAGAACAAATTGCAACTATACAGATGGTAATAAACCGAAATCGTATCATTGTGACCCTTTTAAAATAATTTTATTCTGACTTTATATTATTTTAGTAGGGATAGAATTTTTCATGAACAATAACAGGCAACGTTTTTACAAATGGACCCAATGCCGGATTGTTTTGATCATATTTTACCTCAATTGTATTACATCCACCGTCTACCATGCAGTTTCCGATAATAATATCATCAAACTTACAAACAAATGACTGGTTAATAACAATAGTTATTTGTCTTATATAATTTAAAAAGTTTTTATTCTTGTGTAAATCATCCGGAACATAGTCATAATAAACAGCACATTTTGCAATGGGTATACCAAAATCATCATATTGATCAAAATTTTGCCGAACAATATTGTCCGATTCATTTAATTCTCCGGCTGTACAAAAACAATCAACTTTGTTCGTGCCTTCAAAACAACCATGATTTGCATAAGCATTTTTACTGATTAAGGTTAAAATAATGGTAGAAAACAACAATATAGAATTACTGAAAAACTGCTTCATATTAGTCACCGGTTAATGTTTAATTGTGCGTACTCATGCAATCTTTCAACAATCTGGACATACCATCTGATAAAACTATTTTTTTGCTGATAATACAAAAGATAAGAGATATTTTTTATTTTATTCCAGAAGCTTCTTTGCAAAATATAGTATTTAAAATTTATAGCAAATCCAAAAAGCTATAACTGCTTTTTGATTCGGGTTATTACAAGATTACCTGCTTATTTAGATTAATTCATCTTTAAACAGACATAGCCATTTCCGAATTTTCATTTAGAAAAATTTACTTTATTGATTTAATGAATGCGTAGAAATTTTCGGTAGCATTTCTGTGACAGGCATAAATATTTTGCCAGAACATAAGTAGTTTAACAAGTTTATTAACTAACAAGAAAACTGCTGTCTCATGGAAGCAAACCATCAAAAATTATCTAAAATTGAAATAGATTTAAACTATGTTTTTTAGCAATTTCTCAGTTATTTGGTGATGGTAAAATAAACAGGCTTCAATTCAACCCTGTCTTATGCACAAATTTATTGTTGAGCAGATCAATATAAAAATTCAAAGATCGACTGTCATTAACAATTAATTTTTCTCCAATCTTTCCCGCAGCATTCATTGAAGACGAATTATACTGAAAATGCAACTTTCCCTATTAAATTTTAGTAACCCTGTACCGGACAAGAAGAGAAAATAAATAGCGTTCTCATCATAAAGTGTTTGATTTTACCCTGCACGCCGTAAAGCCTCGCCCTTCAGGACCTGTCTCTTAATCACATTTTTTAAGTGCCGATTTTTGTTCACAGTTTTATTTTCTGCTGAATATATAAACCTTTACTGAATACACCGTGGGCTGAGCCTGTCGAAGCCCGGCTG
>JAPORK010000348.1 GCA_026710285.1 Endozoicomonadaceae bacterium
CTTCTGTGGATATTAATGCCGTAAACAACTATAACAAAACACCACTTCACCGCGCTGTTGATCAAAACCAGTGGAAATGTGTTCAGATATTACGACAATTTGATGCTAATGTTAATACCAAAGATGTCACGGGCTTTACTGCATTACATATAGCTGCCAACAAAGGATTCCCGAAATGTATTAACGAATTAATACAATTTGACCGTATAGATGTTAATGCTGCAAATAACGATGAGAACACCCCTTTGCACATGGCTGCTTCTAAAGGACATACAGAATGCGTCCTGGCATTACCATTTTCTTCTATCAATATTAATGCTTTAAATGATTATAACAGAACACCACTTCACTTTGCTGTTCATCAAAACCAGTGGAAATGTGTTCAGATATTACGACAATTTGGTGCTGATGTTAATGCCAAAGATGTTGCGGGCTTTACTGCATTACATGTAGCTGCCAACAAAGGATTTCCGGACTGTATTAACGAATTAATAAAATTTGACCATATAGATGTTAATGCTGCAAATGACAATGAGAACACTCCTCTGCACATGGCTGCTCTTAAAGGACATAAAGAATGCATTCTGGCATTATTACAATCTTCCTCTATCAATATTAATGCTTTAAATGATTATAACAAAACAGCGCTTCACAGTGCTGTTAGCAGACAATACCTGGAATGTGTTCAAATTTTAACATCAGCGGGCGCTAATCTTCATATCTGCAGCACTTATGGCACTTCTGCTCTTTATGTTGCTGCTAAAAAGAAAGATAACGAATGTTTTTCCTACATGGTGGAAAAGCTTGCAAACCCTTAAAAAAATTATACCAGTGGTCGGATTGGTAATATCAATGCTTCGGACAGTTTTTAAAAATCTGCTATGGGTTAAATTGTAAGCTATTTTGTTATCTGTTATCTGTTATCTGTTATCTGTTATCTGTTATTTGTTATTAAAGGTCTGATATATGCTTTGCAGATAAAAAATATAATTAAGCGACGACCTTTAGGGAAAAAGGGTATTAGCTAATGGTTTTTAAGCGAAGAGATAATTGCGGATGTCTGTGGACGCAAATTATGCCAGATAAAGAAGGCTTCTGCTGCCTGTTCTACCAACATGCCTGTACCATCAGTTATCTGTTCTGCACCATGGTTTGATGACCATTTTAAAAAATTATCAGCTACTTTACCGTATGCCATATCATAGATTATTGTATCTTTGCTGATAATCTGCTTTGGAACAGATGGCAACTGACCGTTAAGCCCTGCTGAAGTTCCATTAATGATAAGATCAAATGCTTCATTGTGATGTTTTTCTGTAAACGAAATAACTGATCCATATTGTTGAAATTTTTTAACCAGGCTATCTGCTTTTTTTTGTGTGCGGTTCATTAACACGATTGTTTCTGGCTGCTCTCTTAACAAGGCGTGCAGCACTCCCCGAACTGCACCTCCGGCACCGACAATAACAATACGGCTATCTTTTATTTTAAATCCAAGATTTATGGTTAAATCTTTAACCAGACCGGCACCATCAGTATTATCTGCACATAAGCGGTTATTATCATCGATCCATAATGTATTAGCAGCTTCAGCAACAAGTGCTCGCTCAGTGAGTTGATCAGCTATTTTCCACGCACGCTGTTTAAAAGGTGTAGTGACATTCAACCCATGACCTGAAATAAAAAAATCTGCCACACACTTTTCAAAGCAGTCTGTAGGAATATCACAAATGTTATACTCCAGCGCAATATCAAACTGTGAAGCAAAACAGCGATGAATATGAGGAGACAGGCTGTGACTAACAGAATGTCCTATTACCGCATAATGTCGGCTTTTCACCATTGGTATCCTTTGCATAAAGTATTGTTTTTATTTGAAGCTTATACCCAGTCTCGTGGAATTAAAAATTTTTCCGTGAGCCGATGCTCAGCTGTTCCTTCAGTAGGTTGCCAGTTATATTGCCACTGTACTGTTGGCGGTAAAGACATAAGAATTGATTCAGTCCTGCCGCCTGACTGTATACCAAAAATCGTCCCTCTGTCATAGAGCAGATTGAATTCAACATATCTACCTCTGCGGTAGCACTGAAATGATTTCTCTCTTTCCCCAAAGGATTCATGCTTACGTTTTTGTACAATAGGCAGGTAAGCCTGAAGATAACTCTCTCCCACAGCGCGGATAAAAGCAAAACATTTTTCAAAATCCCACTCATTAAGATCATCAAAAAAGAGTCCGCCAACACCACGAGTCTCTTTTCTGTGTTTAAGATAAAAATATTCATCGCACCATTTTTTGTAGTTTTTATAAATATTTTCTCCAAAAGGTAAACAAGCCTGGCAAGCTGTTTTATGCCAGTGAACACAATCTTCTTCAAAGGCATAGTAGGGGGTTAAGTCATAACCACCACCAAACCACCATATCGGATCACTGCCTGGTTTTTCTGCAATAATCAGGCGAACGTTGGCATGAGAAGCAGGCACATAAGGGTTATCAGGATGCATGACCAGAGAGACACCCATAGCCTGAAACTTTCTTCCGGCTAAATGTGGGCGAGTGACAGTCGCAGCTTTTGGTAAAGTATCACCACGGACGTGAGAAAAATTAACACCCCCTTTCTCAAAAACCTTTCCTTTAGCCATAAACCGGGTACGACCACCACCGCCACCTGTGTGATTCCAGCGTTCTTCTGTAAAAGTAGCCAGACCATCTTCTGTCTCAAGTCCATGGCAGATATTATCCTGCAATTGCTGTAAATAGTGACTAACCTGAGAGATGTCTGCTTGCTTCATTATTTTTTCCCGGCTTTAGTTGAGACAAGTTACGACCGAATAATTTTACCAGAAATAAGATCGACAATCAAAGATGGTGATTGTGTTTCACCTGTTTTACCCTGAAGAATCATATCCAGTTTATTGCCAAATAGAGAATGAATTTCTTCAGATGTGCGGATCGTTTTTTGACCGCTCACATTAGCGGAGGTGGAAATAATCGGTTGATCCAACGCCCGGCAAAGTTGCTGAACAATCGGATGCTGACTGATACGTACTGCTACAGTAGAATAAGCGCCTTTTACCCATGCTGGAATCCATTGTTGTTCATCAGGAATTAACCAGGTGGTCGCCTGTTCTACTGGCGCACAAAATTGTCTGCGTTGTGCTGCGGATAACGACTGGAGCAATGGCGCAACCTGTAAGACATCTGCCGCAACGATGATCAGCCCTTTTTCTGCTGGTCGCTGTTTTATCCTGAGCAATTTATATACAGCTGCTTTATTCCACGGATCGCACCCCAGCCCCCAGACTGTTTCTGTAGGGTAAGCAATAACACCACCGCTTTTAATAACGGTGGATACGGCAGAAAAATCACTACTTTTCATCAGTTATTATTCAGTAAAAGCTGCGACTTTTTCCTGAAGTGCATTATTTTTTTCTATAATCATGCTTGCATTGTGTTTACGTTCTTCAGTGAGCTGATCCGCCAGTTGTGGGTTGTTAACGGCTATTATTTGTACAGCAAGATAACCTGCATTTTTGGCTCCGGCTTTACCAATTGCCACGGTTGCCACCGGAATACCGCCTGGCATCTGTACTGTTGACATTAATGCATCCAGTCCGTCCAGAGGTCCTGAATCAATAGGTACACCAATAACTGGCTTTACCGTCAGTGAAGCCACAACACCAGCCAGGTGGGCCGCCATACCTGCGCAACAAATAAACACAGCACACCCACGGGAATCTGCGTCTTTGACATAAGTATGGGTAAGATCTGGTGTCCGGTGTGCAGAATGTACACGAACTTCTGCCGGAATATTGAATTTTTTTAAAACACCCAATGCGGCTTCAACTTTTGGGTAGTCAGAATCTGATCCCATTAAAATAGCGACGAACGGTTTGTTCATGTTGATATTTCTCCGTTTTTCAAGTGAAAATTGTTGAGCATTCATTTTTAGCACTTTTTTACAAATTTTCAAGAAAAATCGATTTATGCCGTCATATCAATAGATAAATTGACCTGGAGAAAACAGTGAACAAACTCTCATCATTTCTGATAGTGTTTTTACCGTTAATAATAATTTCTGCTCCTGCTGCTAATGCCGGTCTCATTAAAGACAAAGAAGCATGGGTTCAGGAAATCTGGTGCAAAGCACAACAAGGCACACTGGAATATAAGTTAAAGAGCGGAGAGAGTGTTGATTGTTTAACTCCAAAATATGCAATAGAAATAGACCGTGCTATAGAGTGGCATGAAGCAGTCGGACAATCGCTTTATTACGCAAAAAAAACCGGCAAAAATGCAGGTATTGTCCTTGTTTTAAGATCAAAAAATGATCACAAATATCTTGAAATTCTGAATACACTGGTTGATTACTATAAGCTCCCTATTACTGTATGGCATATTAGTCCCAGCGATTGACATCCTTTTTTGAAGCTGATACAACAACGATTTATTACTTATAAGAGATGTTGTTTCAGCTTTAACCAGGACTTCCTGCACATTAAGTTTTAGTTTGCTTTAAGCGGTACTGTTTTCATCCCTAATTCTTGTTTTATAATCTTATAGATCGTAGCATGTATTTGTGATGTAGGATGTATATGATCCCAAAAGGCATGGTGCTCAGGATCTTTGCATAATATACCAGCTGCATATAACGCCTCTACGTTGGAATAATTCCTATAAAGGGCAGATGAATGGCTTGTATAACCTCCTGTCCAACACGGATCAGTTGTATTGGTAATATTCAAGCCATATTTTTGATTAAATGCTTTGGTATGGTAGATCAATTCATTCATTATCGTGCTCAAATTAATAAACTTAAAGAAATAGCCTGACTTAGCAGTTTTTGTTTTTATATAATTATCTGTGAGTGCTTTAAGTTTTTCATTATGCAGAAGACTTAACCGGCTGGTGACTTTTTGATTAAAGTAAATATTACGGGATTCAGGGGTCACACTAAGGTTAGGCAAGCCGACGAATACAAATTTTTTTACTCCTTTTTTTATAAGCTTGTTTGTAACCCATGCAATATTGTTAACAACTTTTGTTGTAAGTTCTTCCATATCTTTTTCTGTTGATTCTTTGCTTGCAGATTCATAATCATTAGCTCCTATTAAAATAAAAACCAGATCACGACCTTTGTTTTGCCATCCTGCAATCTTTGAATGTATATCAAAATTTATATATTCATTAAATAAATCAAAAGGCAAATATTTACCACCTCTATGAAATATTGCTGTTGCACCACCTACAGCATAGTTCTTAATATTTATTTTTCCTCTTAATTCATTTGTTAGTAAAATAGACCATGGATTACCATTTGAAAATCTCCCGTTATAGTAAGGTGGAGATACCGGGAATTTCCCACGCATGAATTTATAGAGTCTTCCCTGATCAGTCAGACTGTCTCCAAATAACAAAATACGCTTTACGCCTGTTAATATTGGGCTATTTTTTGTATCGATGACAGTAGGGCAGGCAGTAATTGTAAATGAATGTATTCCATAGAGAGAAGACCATGTTGGATTATCTGCATCAATGGAAATATTACCAGAAATATTTTTCACATGTTCACGACTAGTCAGCACTCCTTCATACAAATTAAGATTTAATGACCCTTGCTGTTTTCCATTATATGCAAAGCTAAATTGCTTTTTTTTAAATTGATAGTAATTAGCATTTGACCTTTGTCCGGCTTCAAGAAAGATTTTTTCATAATCTTTAGAATATTTATTTTCACGGACCATAAAATTAACAGGATAATTGCATTTGTTTTCAAAAAATATATAACTCTCTGTTTTATGATACCGTAGTTTGTCAAAAATATTTGCCTTTACGCTGGTAATGCCAGCAATACTATTGAGATAAGTAATTTAATCTTATTTGTACAAGCAAGTATAAATGGGTTCATTTTTATTTCCTCTTCAAGCGAATTATAAATGCTTAGGTAAAAAATCAACAACAAGCTTACCCATCCATAAAATTTGTTCGTTGTCGTAAAAAACTGATTTTATTATTTTTTATAAGAAAACATACTATTAAGAATAAAAATATAATACAAACAGTACATCCATATAACAAAACCAATGAGATATTTAGTTGTGTTACATTTTTTTCTTATAATCATTTGTATAATAAATTCAGAAAAAGTATAGACTATTTTTTTCTTGCCAGTACATTCATTTTGTGTGATGATTTAAACGAACATAAGATTATAAATTTTAGTTATTTTTAAATATACATCATTGAACTTATATAATGACACCCTCTCAATATCATAAATAATGAAAGAAAACTACATGAATTATACTTCTGATAGCACCTCCTTTGATGCTAAAAGATATTACTCATTAATATTTGCAATACTGATTTTAGTATCTGATCCATATGCATTCTGTCAGATAAGAAACGGGTTACCTTTATAAATTTAGCACCTGACTTCTTAAACAATGAATACAGTGGATACTGAAAATTAATAGCGCTATCAGGTTATTTAGAATTCGTAATAGTAAAATTCTTTATGGATCTGTATTGTTTTTGATTTATTTATACTAAGCTTTGTTCCTTTGTTGTTTAAACATATTATGTTATGCCTGACATGAATTACAAATAAAAGCTATCAAAGCATATTTTTAAGATCAACGGTAAAAAGAAAACATTATAATAATTATAGGGATTTTAACGTATGATAAAAATAATAAAATGGTATATACTTATTTGCACAACTATAGCCTTACTTTTTGGAGAAATAGTACAAGCTGGATCAAAAAGTAATAAATGCTCTTCAAAGAAGAAAAAAAAACCTTCTTCTGCATTAGTAGTGAATAAGAAACCATCTTCAAAATATAAAAAAAACCTATCTTTAGACTTACAGCATACAAGTGTTTTTAGTGTTTCTACAGGGATAAACGAAGTAAAAATGGCTTGTGAGTTGCAACAAGCATGCGTTATTGATCAAATGGATCAGGCAGAAAAAAGCTGGGATTATGGTAAGTTCAACTGGGTAGAAGTATACCCTTTCCTTTTATCGTATATAGATTATTCCAATTTTATTTTAGCCACCAGAAAGAGAGATAGTTTTATTTCTTCCTTAGCATATGAAATGACAGTAAAGCCTTCCTCTGCTATAAAAACAGAACGGGAAGCAAGACTTTTTATTTATTCAGCATTGCATGCTTTGTATACTTATTACGTTGATAACTCTTTACAAAGTTCAGGTAATTTCCCGCTGTTACAACAAGTTGTCTCTTCTCTATCGGGTAAAATGTTACAGAAGGGTCTTACTTATCGCCCGTTTGAATCAGACGCTGAATATATAAAAGAAATGTTAACAATTTATGCTGAGCATTTTGTGAACAACCCAGAGATAATATCCCTGCAACTCACCAATAAGTTAGCCGACCTTGTAAAAATAATTGATACATACGCTAAAGGTATTAAGCCGCATGGTCGGGTGAAATCTGATCTTAGTGAAGTTCTGCCAACAATAGAATATTTGTTGAAACTTTATAATCAGGACGATCATCCGATAGTTTTTGCTTGTCTTCTAAACTATACGATGGAGTTAAGACCAAAAACTCCGGGAAGTAATCCAGTACAACTACAAGTTGAAACCCAGCTAAAAAATCTGATCACAAAGAACTTTAAATACTTATGGGAAGTGGCCAGTTTCAATGCTGATCTTGATGAGCATTTGGCAAAAATGGCAGTTTTTATATTTAAGATCAATCCGCTACAAGATAATTTTAATCAAGATATTTCTTCTGCTAGTTGTAAGGAAATAGTTCCACTCACAACCGGAGAAAACATTAACTGGGATACAATGAATTCAAATACGGTAAGTAAGATTTTTTTTAGACATAAAAGAAAAATAAAGAAAATAACTGCCACAGACACGTTAGTAGATGAGCTTAATAAAGAAGGTCTTTTTTCCGAAGAAGAGTATACTGAAGTACGAAGAATGTCGACACCAGCAGACAGATGCATGGAAATATTACACTGTGACTCTTTTTCCAGAATGGATAAGCTTGTAAATGGAGTCAGGATATTTTTAGGCGTTTTAATAAAATCAAATGATGAGACGCTTAAAAACCTGGCAAGTAAAATATACGCTAAACTGGAGGCAATAAAAACCGATTAAAAGCTGTGATTAATGCTGGCGATATAACGCTGGTTTTCTAAAAATGGTACAGAGTAATCATAATGCCATTTTAAAAAAACAGCGTTATGTCCCTGCATTTCTGTTAACACTATTATATCTCTCGTTATCATCCCTACATATCTTTTCGTTATTCTGGTGCTTCCTGTTGTTTTACATCAAAATAGGTTTTTTACAGTATTTCTGCACTTCTATTATCATTGCTGCATCTCCGTTGTCATTTCCATAGTGCTGGTTTTATTGCATTTTTGATAGATATTAACACCTTTTACACATATAGCTATATACTACTGTGTCACGCAGACACTAAATTATATGCTGGCAGTTTTTATAAATATATTGATCTTATACATACTTTTTCTGTAGGCTTATAAACAAGAGTTATTATTTTTTTTCAGATCGGATAAAACTGAGTTATACAATGTACGATTATCAAGAAAATTTTCTCCATTTTTGTGTAGAAAACAATATTCTTTGCTTTGGTGAATTTGAACTGAAGTCAGGGCGTAAATCACCTTACTTTTTTAATGCCGGACTTTTTAATACAGGGAAAAAATTAAATTTCCTGGGGGAGACATACCAGCAAACCTTACAAAACTCAGGTATTCAGTTTGATCTTATCTTTGGACCTGCTTATAAAGGAATTCCACTCGCATGTGCTGTAGCGGGTGCTTACTGTCGTAAAACAGGTGAAGATATACCATGGTGTTTTAACCGCAAAGAAGTCAAATCACACGGTGAAGGTGGACAATTTGTAGGTAAATCTCTGCAGGGAAAACGTGTCGCCTTAGTCGATGATGTGATTACAGCAGGTACTGCCATTGGAGAAGTGGTGCCAATGATTAAAGCTGCTGGCGGAGAAGTAAAAGTCATTTGTACTGCACTCAACCGGCAGGAAAGAGCAGCAAATAGCAGTATCAGTTCAGTCAAACAAGTTGAAATGCAGTGGAATAGTCCGGTGATTAGTATTATTACTCTGAATGATATTTTCACTTTTATTCAAAACAGCAAAACGCTACAGAAGTATGCGCAAGCTATTGATGCTTATCAGAGACAGTATTGTGAAGAAAAAGGCGGTACATCTGATTAAAAAAGTTAAAAGAATAAGACAGTGGATTTACGTATAAATAATTATTTATCCATTGTCTGAATAATTTATTATAAAAAATGAGTATAAACATATACATGTACTGTCAAAGACTTATATCAGCAGCCCATGAAAATGCTATTGGTATAAGACAATAAATGGCTAAAAACAATTATATCTGATACCTGAAAAAACATTCGTAATTTTCTATTTTTCTGATTGCCATTTTACAGACAATACGTCTATACTGGTACTAAAGCAATACTTCAAGCCGGCAACCAATTTTCAAATAATTCTGTTGTTAAATAGCCTGCTCAATTGTTGAATTATTGCTTAACTTCATAATTAATCAAACAATATGCGCTATTAATCTTTTAAATCTTATCTGATTGTAATGCAAATCAAAACAATTATCTGATTCAGCATTAAATAAAAATAGTATTCAGTTATTTGAATTTCTTCAATAGTAGTTAAAGAGGATTCATATGCAAAAGATAACCGTTTTACTGATAACATTAATTATCTTACAAAGCAATGTTATTTCACAACAAATTACTGTATTTAGAGATAATATGGTTAAATTTAGACTGAAGACACACACCCTTATCCCACTGAAAACAATACCATTAAACACCAACAACTCCCGTCTTTTTACTATAAATTTTTTGGTAAACAACTATTGTCTTAAGCGCCCTGAATATTATCTATATGAGGACGAGAAAGAAAATGAAGTCCATGTAGTTGCGCAAAGAAAGGGTTCTAAAGTAGCAGCAAAATGTTTTATAAACTGGTTGAAGGACGGGGGTGCTAACTCATTTCACCATAAACCATCCAAACTTAATTTTACTGTCAAAGGAGATCTTCAGATATTGATTCATCATTCTGATAACAAGCCAGACATGATTGATCTGGATGATATGATTCTGGCTCAGGGGCATGCAGGAGCTACTAATAACTGGTGGATCGCAGGTATTTATTGCAAAAATAAAAGCAGGCAGCGTATAGAGTGTAAAGCTCACGATGGAAGGAAATGGTACAAGGAGAAGGGTTATAACTTGCCTCCTGTTTGCTTTAGAAGACCACACAATCATGTTAATACCATTGATATAGTCGATTGCTAGCCTTCTTTTAGGGTGTTATTGCTGTATCCTCCGTCGGGTAATATTCCAGGCAAATCCAGGTCTATTTCTGTTTTATCCTGACTTTACTTCCCTGTCGGTTCAGGTTTATATCTAGCTTTCAGGCTGAAATACCTGTTATATTGTATTAATTATTTTTGATTTGTCCGGATGGGTTGTTTCTATTATCTTATTATTCCTTCTCTCCCATTACTATTCTTCTTGCGCCATTCCTTTAAAAACAGAAATCCAAAGGATATATAAAAAGTGAACACCTACAGAAAAGAAACAATGCATACCAGTAGCAACGAAATTAAAATTAAGTTTTAGAAAATTATTTTATTGTTTGCTATGCTGTACATGCACTTATTTTGACAAAATAAAAGGAAAAAGCAAAATTATCCAATAATTACAATAAAAGAGGTGTGTTCATTATGAAAAAATTAATAACAATTACCATTTGTTTTTTTAGTCTGTACATAAGTTTTGTTTCTTACGCAAAAGAATTTAATCTTGATGGAAAATGGATCGGAACATACACAGCTTCTGTTCATACTTTGAAGGATACCTGCAATGTAACTTATTCATTAGCGAATAGCTCAATTAAAAATGGTATGTTTCACTGGGTTGCTAAAAGAACATCAATTACTCAAACACACAGATACAAAACTTCTCCAAAAATAGAAACCCTTGAAAATGATAGCTTTACTGCCCACATTACCATCGATAGTGAGAACCAAACACTATCACTACCATTGTTTGGTAATAATAATTCTCCCAATAATATAGTAACACTAAAAATAAGTGATGATGGAAAATCTTTATCAGGTGGAGCT
>JAPORK010000190.1:0-7006 GCA_026710285.1 Endozoicomonadaceae bacterium
AGCACCATTGGTGCAGCAATAAAACCCACTAACGGTTGGAATATCGCTGCGACTATAACCGGAGTACTGGCATTAGTTGTTCCTGTACTTAATGTTGGTGCTGAAGTGGTGAGTAGTATTTATACCGCCAGATCCCTGGCTGCAGCATTTAGAGCAGGAGAAGCTGCTGTCGGTGAGGATTTTGCAGAGGTATCACAAGAAGTAGGCAACAGAGTTCCTTTCTTTAGGATATTTTTCGATTATCCTATGGCAGAAATAGGTAGAGCAAAAACATTTTTTAGTGCAAAACCAGCATTGAGAATGACTTCAGAATTTAAGCTTATAACTGCTTGGAGTTGGGCAATGAGTAGCGACCTGATAAAACCTGCTTTTCTTGCAGATAATGATATAAAAAACCTGTATGTCAGTGCCAAAAATACTTTTATTGGTATAGATATGAAATCACTTAAGGTGCTGGTTAGCTTGAAGTTACGCATACCGGAAGTAGTAGAAGAAGATAAAGATAGCCTGTCTGGTATTTATAATCAGTTTTATAACGCAATATTAACACAATCATTTGGAGCACCAAAAACGATGAATAATCCTCGTAATTTGACCGATATTGTAATTATGTCAAAGCAGAGTCTGCTTATTCGTAATGGAGGTGTTAATCAGGGATTTTCTGATGTGTTAACATTGGTAAGCAAAAGAAGTAGTCCGGCTAATTATATTTGGGGCAGGTATATTGTGAATAATAGGCTGCGTCTGGAATATACAACAGGAACAATTCAACAGCTGGGTCTGCAAGGTCATATTGATCCATTAACCGGGATGTTTCCGGTTTATAGTTACCATAATCTAGGAATAAACCCTTTTGAGCACTATTAAAAAGAAAAAAGTCAGTGGCGGTACCCGCAGTGATGAAGGAAGACGGTATCGTGATACCTTTGCCAGCTTGAAAAAAACGTACCGGAAACTTGGAATTTCATTTTGGGAATATCTTAGTGATCGTTTGACAGAAGGGATAAAAAATATTCCCTCGCTGCCTGACATTATACGTCAAAAAACAACAGTACCCGGGTAGCTCTGCCCCGGATTATTGAGAAGTTACGTAAATTTTAGAAATGCACAATTTTGTAATATCCAACCAAAGCTCTCGCATCTACAACATTGATTCTGAACCGTATTTCTAAGCCTGAATGATTATTGAAATAATCAGCTGGTATTGTACCTGTACAACTTACATTTCCTTCGATCTTACAAAGAGTTTTCTCCTGATTTAATTTTTTATCGTAAATGCTATATACTCCATGGAGACTGCGACTAGTATTAGCAACCTGAATAGTTATTGGAGTTTTGTTGTTCGATCTTGGGTAATGAATTACACGCTTTTGAATTTTAATTTCATTTTCTCCCTGTTTAATGCTATATATTCTTACATGATGAGGATAATCACCATAAACATGAATAAGACCAGCAAAAAAAATCAGAAATAAGCTTGTTGATATTTTCTTCATATTATTCTCCAATGTTAAGATAATAATTGCTCACATACCGTTGAACAGGAAAACAAAGCAACTATGGACTTATCGGGGGTTTAATTTACCCCCATAAACAATAAATAGTTTTCAAATTAGCAATTTGAACAATCTTCAAACTGTTGATTATGATAAATTTCGGAAATAGCCATTCACTACCATAAGGATGAATTTTTTCGACATGATAATCTTAAGCTTATTACTCATTTTCATACCTTTCAATTAGTTAAATTTATGATTCACTGGAATAAGGGTATTCTCTGTAATGTCGAAAGTTATATCTAATTTCACCTTTCAGACCCGTTTGTAAGCTTTTAAATGTATAGTGTTAAGTTTTATTAAGATTGACATACGTCGTTTTGAAAATTTTAATCAAATCATCACTGATTACTACACATACGTTAGTTGTCCGGAATACTGTAACAGGCTTGTTGGTTACATTTGAGATAGCATTCCAAAAATAAGAATAATTTTTATTATATTTCACGCTATACTTTTTTATTTTTATTCTTAGAAGCAAGATAACCTGAATTCAGTTTATATCACTACATTAATTTTACTAACGAATAGAGTTAGCATAGCATGCATCAAATAACTATCAACAAAAAGTAAAAAATTTATTCAGGATCACCCTGAGCAGGATAATAAAACATTTATAACATAAAGAAAAAAATAGAAATCCACAGTTTGCAGTACTGCTAAAAACACTAAATACTCCTTTTGATACAAGACAGTAGTATATCTATGATGTTAGAAGTACCAATAAAGATACTGACAGCATTAGCACTAATGATAACAATAGTGATAATGAAGAAACCTTATAAGTTCTCATGCTCTTCAAATCAGGATATTACAATTTAAGACCAGCGTATACTATGAATTCAAAGCAGGAAAGCTGCAAAAATAATCCATTACTAACATATTTTGATGTTTGAAAAGGTATCTGCTAAATATAATGGAATTTTTTCTGCAAAGAATCATTGTTATAGTGGCAACAAGATAATTTTATAAATCAGTGTGGGGAAGTATTAGTATGCAGTCTTTGTACTACCTGTTAAAACAAATAATTGTCAGGTGTCCAGGCAATAAATGTTACCAGCTTATAATGAATTTTGCGTTTTTAATTTTAAGCTGCTGTCTATTAATGACAGGTCCTGTATATGGATATGAGAGTACAGTTGGATACAAACAGGACAAATGGACCTTTGTGACTGAACAAATACTGGCTGATAAGAAGTTAGGCAGATTAGTAACAACTCCCATGGAAACACTGAGAGTATTACAAGAGGCGGATCCTAATATGCTGGTAGAGTCATTGCATGAATTTAGTTTTAAAGCCAGCCATCAGCATTTAGGGGAAAGCGACAATATTCGTAAAACTTACTTCTCTTCTATTCCGGGGTTAAAAGAAGTTATTTCTGCCTATTCTCTGAGCAAATACCCTCTGGAAACAGCAGGAAAAAATTTATTAAGGATCACCCTGAGCGGGGTAATAAAACATTTAGAGAATAAAGAAAAAAGCAGAGATCTACAGTTTGCAGTACTGCTGAAAACACTAAATACTCCTTTTGATACCGGGCAGTGGTATATTCATGATGGCGGAACCACCGATGAAGCAATTAATAATGTTGCCATGGAGTTTTATCAATCTTTCAGGCGCTTTGGTCAGTCAATAAGAAAATTACTATGGAATACAAAAGATAAAAATCCTTCAATAAATATAAATCCTGAGACGTATTTTAAGGAATTATATGCCATGGATGAACAACTGGATGATTCTGCACCTAATCACTATATTGTAATGATTGCTAGGGACAGCTCAGCACCTGATGAAAGCGTCAATACTGAAAATGATAAACCTGATCACACCGGGAAGGATAGCCGCAGTTACCTGCCATCTGGTCAGACAATAAAGCTTCTGTTTAATGCACTTTTATTCAGTCAGGCTGTTAATTCGGTAGCATCCATGTCGATACCACCCTACCTTAAATCAGAACCGATAACCGATACGGCTAACGGATGTCTGGCGCCTGATGGTCAGTGCATCTTAGTAGGGAATACAAATATTTCCAAGTTAATGACCCAAAACCATACACAACATTTTGTTGCCGCAGAAGATATTGATGCAAACCAAATTCCCTGGTACAGTAATACAACATCCGTCGTTCCTGGGGTATTTAGTGGCACTTTTGCAACCGGACTACATAGCCTGAAAGGGTTTCCGATAAACAATACTGTCCCCCTTTTTGAGTCATTAAACAACAGTCAGATTAGATTTAATGCACCCGTTAAAAAGGGTAGTGTGCCCAATAATGCTCAGCCTGTACTTGCACAACGCACATTAAATGCCAATCACATAGAGGCAACGTTACAATGGCCTCTAAAAACACAGCAGTCTGGTTACCAGGCTGATGATTACTATACTCACCCGATGACAGGAAATATAGCAGGAAATAATAATAAATTTGTCGCAAAACATAATATACCCTATGGTATTATCTTACCCTTCCCAATTATTTTAAACCAGAGAGATACCGGAGTCATTGCTACCGAAGTGTCAGGTAGCCATAATCATTTAGAACATACAGGTGAAGTAGAACTTATCAAAACTGCAAATAATGTGCCGGGCAATATAGCAAAAATAATTTCTGGTGTTAATAACAAGCTAAGTATAAAAGGTCCTCTGATACGCTACTATACAAGAAGTGGTGAGATTCTTTTATCTCCGGATTGCGATGCTTGTACAGAGTGTGGTATTCTTCGGCTATATGCGCCTGCCAGAGGAACAAATGGTTCGCAATGGGAATTTATTTGTAGCAAAGGGTTTTCTCATACAGATAGCGTCGTAGCCTGTCGTCAGCTGGATTTTACTAGTGGTAAGCACAGCCATGTATTTAATTCTACTGGCAGGTCTCCTCTGATAAATAATACAATCTGTAATGATAATGAAACCAATAAAAAACAATGTTTTTATAATTCTGTAAAAGACTATAACTACACTGAACCTGTTGTTGAAATATACTGTACAAGGGAAAAAAATTACAATACTAATACAGCTTTATATTCAGGGGTATTAGAATATGCTCCCAGGTTTACTACTAATGCTCCATTTGCTTTTTGGGACAGAGCAGGCTTTGCAGACTTTACCATATTTTCCGAAGATTTTAACAGATTTCCCAGAGAGAATAGCGTAGATACGACAAAACCAGCTGACTGGAGAAAAGCGCATCAGTTTTTGTGTGCATCAGAACAATGCAATATTTCCTGCCACTATGTGAATGAACAGTCTCACTCTGTTGTCAATAGTGACAATAAGACTTTTCTGGTAAGTCGTCAGCGTTATCCTTCAGTAAAACTTCTGCTCCCTACTACAGATTTTACAGGTCGTGAAGCCAGAGGGTTGATTCGAGTCACAGATATTAGTGATCCTGGTGCAGCAGGTACCATACAATTATATCAGCCTCCATTAAATGATTCACAGCAGGTTACCCTAAATATAGAAGATGATTCGGTTATTTATACGGTTCCGGTAAGTGAAAGAATCACTAATAATACTTTGTTATCATTACACAAACGTCCAAGGTATTTAGATGTATCTAATCTGGGTTTTTCAGATTTTAATGGCGGGGAATCTGTTATCCAGTTGAGTGAACTATCTCTTGATGTTAATAACGGCACATATCAAAGCACTACCTATGATTTTCCTGGAGAAGAAGCATTGCTACTCAATGATGATTCTGTCTTTACCCATAATAAATTAGATCGTACAATCAAAAAATACTCACTGGACTATAATGAAGAACGTTATTCGATCGGTGAAATAAACGTTACTTATCAGTTACCCAATGAGCAATTTATTACAGCAGGTACCGATGGAAACTCTCTGTACATTGTAACAAAAAAGTCTGATTATTTAAGTTTTTCTCGTTACGATATGCAAACTGGTCAAAAGTATAGCAAGTGGTCAAGACTGGAAAAACCCAATAACTTCTTTGATGAGAACGGTAATTATGAATTATCATTTGTTGGTGATGAAATACAATTAATTCGCAGAGGTGAAATCTTTAGCCGCAATGGTGTTCCTCATACGCTCCACATACCTCAGCTCGGTGGATGCAGTGAAATACAACCTGTGAAATTTGTACCTGCACCATCTGTAACACCTGAAATACCTGTACCATCTGCAACATCTGAAACACCTGTACCATCTGCAACACCTGAAATGTCTGTACCATCTGTAATATCTGAAACGCCGGCACCATCTGTAACACCTGATACACCTGCTGAAAACACCACATTACTGCCAACATCTTCCCAGTCAAAATCACACAAAAATCATAACGGCGCTATTTTTGGAGTACTTGCTAGCATACCGAGTATAGTAGGAGTAGGTATTGCGATAGTTACTGTATGTATTAAAAATAAAAAACATAACAATAATGTTTATCGTTTAAATTTAATGGATACCCCGGAAGAAGATACAGAAAACATTAGCATTGACGACAATGATGATGAAGAAATCTTATTATAAATTCTTATATTCTTTAAATCAAGATATTACAATTTAAGACCAGCGTATACTATGACTTCAAAGCAGGGAAGCTTCAAAAATAACCAATAGTTAATTAACCGATCCTGAATAATATGCTGCAAGTAAAAAATTTACTATTCCTTTTTTTAACCATAGAATACTTAGCCAACATTATTGTAAAGCATTGTACACATATGGTCAGGTGAACAGGCAATAAATATGACCAACTCGTACTAAATTTTGCGCCCTTAATTTTAAACTGTTGTCTGTTAACTATTGGGTCTGTATATAGATAATCATATTGATGGAATAGACAGCGCATTGCAGGTTTGTAATTACAGTTATATTGAACTAACTTTATTAGACAGATAGTTATACAGCATTTTTTATAATTCTCCACAGCTGATAATATATAGTGACTTACACCTAAGATTCACTCCTGAACTGATAAATACCTTTAAAATGACAGGTAACTGTTCAAGTCAGATTTGAGTTACTGCAAATCATCATAACTTATAACGTGGTTGTCATAAGGCTGACCATGTTATCCCGTTATGAAGGCATTGCTATTAAACAACTTTCTGTTGACACCATTCACAAAATATTGAATTCGTTATCTTCAGATGTGATGAGTATATAGCGCGCCAGTTTGTTTCTTATTATTAATCACAAAGGTTATATTTTATGAAACTAAAAAAGTATTATTGTTTTGCTTTAGTTTGTGTTGTTACTTTACCACTGCTCTGTTACGGGCAAATCGTTTATGCTGCGCCTTTTTTATCAAAGGATAATCATACAAAAAAAGTAATACCAATACAGCAAAAAAAAGCTAACCAGGCTGTGCATCAATACAATAAAAAAAATAAAAAACCTCCTTTAAAAGCAGAAGCAGATCAGTCAGCAGTATGGTCCAATGCATTTACTTTTCAAAAGGTATGGGGAACACAGGTAGATCCAC
>JAPORK010000190.1:7062-8382 GCA_026710285.1 Endozoicomonadaceae bacterium
CGGGGACCCAATATCAATTTAAATGTAAACTACAGTACCAGTTCTTTAGCTAATCCGGATGGACTGGGCATCGGATGGAGCTGGAACCTGACCCATTTTAATCCATCCAATAATCAGCTGACAACTTCTCAGGGACAAAGCTTTCAGTTACGTGAAATTGCTAAAGATCACTGGTGGCCACGTTACCATAAATTAAAAGATATTCTGATTAATGGCAGTAAAAAAAATAATTTTGTCATTACTTATGCAAATGCATTAAGAGAAACACTTAACCATGAAGGTTATGAAACCCGTCTGGAACAGCAAGATGGCAGAGGTGTTAATTTTGAATATCGGCCTGGAACACACTTGTTAAGTCGTATTATGGATGATTCAGGACACAAAATTTCATTAACTTATAATGATAATCATATCAATATCACCAGCTATAGTGTTGACGGATCACCGGTTACTATACAGATTAATCGTATTAACAGACGGATACACACCGTCTATTTCCCGGTTACAAATATCACTGATTACAAAACGGTCAATTTAGATTACAAGGGTTTTCTGTTATATAAAATTATCTATCCTACCAGTTTAATAAAGACCATGGATTATAATTGTAATGGTGCCATGAAATTACCAACAAATGGTACTCAAACGCGTGCAATATGTGTTGTCACCAGAACCAATGTTCGCCCGGGATTTGGGCAACCAGAAATGATCACCCGTTATAGTTATGACAGTACCAATGCCAACCACCACAATTACCTCGCTTACAATTCAGGCTTAAGTTTTTTACAAAATTCAGGTCAGGATATTCTGTTTAGGGTTCCGGGTCATTATACTTATACAACAATAACAGATAACGGTATCGTCAAAGAACTGCATACTTTTAATAAATATCATTTGTTAATTGATACAAAAACTATCAGTGATAATGACAATCATTTGTTAGCTGAAACGCAAAATTTTTTCTGTCGTACAGATGTTAGTGATGGTTGTGCACAGACCACCTTTGACCAGTTACCTGCTACTTATGATCGTCCTTTGAAGATAGTAACTACAATCTGGAGTAATCATCCTGGTGAATCACCATTAATAACCACTGTTGTTAAACGTTATGATGACCAGGGACGGTTACTGATGAGTAAAGACAGTTATGGTCATGAGGAACAGATGACTTACTGTACTTCTGACAATAATACCAACATATCCGGTTGTCCGCAAGAACCAGCAGACTGGTCAGTGGTTTCACTGCTCCACAGTGCAACTGCATCTGTTCCGGGGTCAGGTCTGCCGGCTATATCCAGATATATTAATTATCATAAATTT
>JAPORK010000190.1:8762-11186 GCA_026710285.1 Endozoicomonadaceae bacterium
TGTAACCCGGATTGATCTGGCTACAGGTACAGCGTTTGCTACCAGTAAACATTATGATTACACTATATCACCAACACTTAATCAGCTTGTTATCACTGCCGGTAATGGCTTAAAACGTAAAATTATTTTTGATAGTATGGGGAGGAAATTAAAACGTTTTGATGAAACCATTTCTGACACAGGAAAAGCAAACAATGAATGGAGAATAATACAGAGCAAAACGTATGACAGCCATGGACGTCTAGCAGCTGAATATAGTTATCTCCCTCATAGTAGCAACACAGATGCAGCATCGGATGCTGTTTATAAAATAATACCTCTGATAACAAAATATGACTACGATAATCGTGGTAGAATGATTACAGCATATTTACCTGACGGAGAAAAAATGGTCAGACAATATGATGACGGTAACCTTTGTAGTATCAGTTATGAACAAGATAGCGATGGTCATTACTCTCCTGTTGCTGTGATCCGCACGAACAAACTGGGTAAACCGGTAAAACAGATAGTGTTACCTGCCATGGAAAATCCTCTCGCAACAACATTATGCACCATGCAGGCAGAAAAAATACCTGAAGCTCAGGTACTGGTTAAAACCTGGGACCGCTATGGAAGACTTATCTCCACAACAGATCCTGCCGGAAAAGTAATAACTAACCGCTATGATGCATTAGGGCATGTGACCGACACGATCAGTTCAGCAGGAGACAGAATACATAATATTTATAATATCAATGACCAGATTGTTGAAAAGTGGTTTTATCCTGCTGACAGCAGTGAGGGGTATTTACTCTCTTCTGCAGCATATGATGCAGCAGGCAGATTGTTGTGGGAAGCCGGAGAAGATGGTAAAAAGACACACTACACTTATAAGACAAGTGGTCAGATTGCAACAAAAACAACATCTACAGGACATATTATTTCATGGCAGTATAATGTAACAGGACTACCGGTACACGAATGGCTGGACGGAAAAACCATATCACAGATTGATTATGATCATACAACCGTCTTACCCATAAAAAAACAGGATATTACTGGCACAACGACTTATGCTTATAGCGATGATGGTAAGTTACAACAAATCAATCGTTCGGGAAAAAATGGCTACCCGGATTACCACTTACAATGGCATTACAATCTGGCACGTCAGGTTATCTCTTCACCGGATATTTCTGGTAATACAGTGGTTACAGAGTATGACCAGCTGGGTAGAGCGGAAAATGTTTTTTATAAAATGAAAAATGGTAATGAAGAAACGCTGTACAGATTTATTTATGACGGCTTTTCTCGTACGAATAAAATTTATTACGGTAGTCATACAGAGGGTGCAAAAAACAGTATTCGTACTATTAAATATGACAAACTGGGACGTCAAAGTGATGTAACTGATTTTACAGAACCTGATAAAGATCACAATGAACAACTGTTTTTTGAACAGAAATACACTTATGATGTCGATAATAATATTATGCAAATCATTGAAAATGGCAGAGCAAGCCAGCATGCCATCTTACAGTATAAATATGATCAACGTAATAACCTGATCTCCATGTCTTGTACCGGTTCAGCAGGACTGCCGCTATGTCCAAGAGATACCGCATTTGCCGGTACAGATATAAAAGAAGCGCCTGTTATCGTATCTCAACACTATACATTTAATCACTTAAACCGCATGCAACAGGTCACAGAACAGCTGCGTGATGCTCAACAGCATCATAGTTTAAATAAAGTTATGACTTATACTTACGGAGATGCCAAAGCACCTTTACGTCTGCAACAAGTCAGTACGGCATGGAATAATAAGACACCGATCACCAGAGACTTATCCTATGATGATAGCGGTAATATGATTATTGATGGAGAAGGAAACCATGTGACGTATAATATATTTAATCAGATAACTTCTGTGCTGACGCCTAACGGAAAACAACAACAATATAGTTATGATGGTAGTGGCAGAAAAGCACGCGAAACGTCTCCCATCGGTAATATTACTTATTTGCTCTACATGAATAAAAATTTACTGGGCGAACAAACCGGTCGTCCGGGTGCAATGCATACAATCAGCTACCTGGGTGTTGCAAAAGCTGTTGATGGTGTAATTAATGAATTTTATGGAAAGAATTATAAAGGCGATGTTATAACGGTTATGCACAGGGTCGCTTCAGTAAAAAATGATCATAACAGATCTTTATATGCATTAAAACAGTATAATGTTTACAGTCCATACGGAATGAAATGGTACAAAAATGCAACAAAATCATCATCTCCCTATCAGCAGACACTGGAAGGGTTTAATGGTACACGAACCGATCCGCTGACCGGATGGCAATTTTTAGGAGCCGGAAACAGAACTTATAGTTCGGCTCAGCGCTATTTCCTTAGCGAAGATTCAGCCGGGGATGGTTATGCTTTTGG
>JAPORK010000223.1 GCA_026710285.1 Endozoicomonadaceae bacterium
CAATATTCTTTTTTGTATGCATCAATATGCCACAAATGCTTCGTCCTTTAACTTGAGCCAAATATCAAGATGATATAACACCCAAAGTCCTTGTAACGCAATGCTGGTGATAGCTATATTGTAACTGCGTGGAAACCAGTGAATATGAGGCCAGAGAAAATCTGCGGCGACCGGTTTAACATGCATGCCAAAGTGCTCAAAACATTTAACTGAGCGTGGCATATGAGTTGCGCTGGTAATTAGTAATGCAGATGTAAATTTATGTTGCTGCAGCAAAGGGATTGTAAATTGAGCATTTTCAAAGGTATTTTTGCTTTTACCTTCAGTAATAATTTGCTCTGCAGGAATACCTGCTGCGGTTAATTGCTGCTTATAAGCGGCAGCTTCTGATATTGGTTGAGACGATGTTACCCCGCCGGAAATAAAAATTGTATAATGCAATCCCAGTTTTTTTGCCTGGTTATACACAGTAATTGCTTTCATAATGCGTGAATAACCAGATATTGAAGGTTCTGTTTTAAAAGGAGAGGTGGATATTCCGCTACCTAAAATAACCATGGCATGATGATTGTACAGCTCTTTTTCCTGCAGGGTTGCAGGTACTTCTTTTTCCAGCGTATAAGCAAGCAGTGCAGGAATCAGACCGTTACCGCAAAACCAGGCAAGGAGGATAGTAATTAACAGTAACTTTCTGGCAAAGGCTTTTTTCCAGGCCAGAAACGAAATGATCAGTGCGCTAAAAAATAAACACTCAGGAGAAGTTAAAATTTTTATTACGTCAGTGAGTATCTTTGTCAGCATTTTTTTATTTCAGCATTGATGAAAATAAAAGGGAAACGCACAGAGTATGATTTTTTCATACTCTGATTAAAAATGTAATCTTGTGTTTTTATAAATCAAGAACATCCATCATATCATAAAGACCTGAAGTTTTGTTGGCAAGCCACAGGGCGGCCTGTACTGCACCCGCTGCATAATGATTACGGCTGGATGATGTATGAGTGATTTCTATTTGTTCACCTTCACCAGCAAACAGTGCGGTATGTTCACCAACAATATCACCAGCACGGATACTGGAAAAGCCAATGGTCTCACGGGGACGTATCCCCTGTTTTGTACCATGACGACCGTAAACAGCATGCTGATTTAGTGAACGATTAAGCACATCGGCAATGATTTCACCCATTTTTAACGCCGTTCCGGAAGGTGCGTCTTGTTTGTTGCGGTGATGTTTTTCAATGATTTCTATATCGCTATGTTTACCCAGTGTTTTGGCAGCTACCTGCAATAACTTAAACATCAGGTTGACCCCGGTACTCATGTTGGGAGCAAAAACAATCGGGATTGATTTTGCAGCGACCTGAATTGTTTGTTTTTCTTCCACAGAAAAGCCGGTAGTCCCAATGACAATACCTTTATTATATTGCTGGCAAAGTGGTAATAAACTGAGTGTTGTCTGCGGCGTAGTAAAATCAATTAAAGCATCAGCAGATTGCATTACTTTCTCAGGGTTATCAGTCACGGTGACTCCGGTTTTAGTACCGTTTATTAGCTTGCCTGTATCGATACCGAGAAGCGTATCATTTTTACGACAAAGCGCTGCTGTTAACAGGCTTTGCTGTTCATTAA
Organism: Endozoicomonadaceae bacterium; assembly: GCA_026710285.1. Classification (GTDB taxonomy): domain Bacteria; phylum Pseudomonadota; class Gammaproteobacteria; order Pseudomonadales; family Endozoicomonadaceae; genus JAPORK01. Next base: position 1,630 of record JAPORK010000223.1, read on the forward strand.
GGATTGCTTTTATTACTTCACGACCCATGCGACCGCCGGCACCGATAACTGCAATACGAATCATGGTATTTTTCCTTATATTGAAAATATTGTTGTCAATCCACAAGATAAGTATTCTGCAAAACAAAGACAATAACGTACAATGCAGCAAAAGCCAAGAAATCTTGTAAATTCTTACAGATAAAACCCCCAGCTCAGAGTTTTTGGTTTAATTAAAATCCTTAATTAACAGATAGATAGTGATAAAAACTGTGTCATTCCAGCAGATGTCGCCGGAATCCGGTAACAGGAAAGTTATATTTTTAGTGATAATTACCTTTAATGGATTCTTGCTTTTACGGGAATAACGGCATATTTTTGAAAATAATACTATGAAAAATAGTACATTATGCCAAAAAATCTCCCAACTGAGGCAGATAAAAGGTTTGACCTGTGCGCCCCTTGTTTAGCATCAGTTTTCTTGTTTGTACAGACTGTAAGGGTAAATCTTCATATCAGGAATGATCTTATTTGCTTAGATCGGTTTTTTGTTTTAATTTGGAAGACTGATTTTATTGATAAGAGGTAACAATACGCCATGATCATTGTAACAGGTGCTGCAGGTTTTATTGGTAGTAATTTAGTATGGACGCTCAATCGTCGGGGATTAACCGATATTGTGCTGGTGGATCAAATGGACTCAACGGAGAAGTTCAAAAATTTGCAACATCTGCAGTTTCGTAATTTAATTGCGCCGAATGATTTTTTAGCCTCGCTGGATAGTTATAAGAGTGCCAGTATCGTTTTTCATCAGGGTGCAATTACCGACACAACGCTAAGTGATGGTGCTCTGATGATGCAGCAAAACTATGATTACTCAAAACAGTTACTGAGCTGGTGCCAGCAAGATCATCGACGTTTTATCTATGCTTCTTCTGCAGCTGTTTATGGCGATGGTAATAATGGATTTGCAATAGAACCACAAAGTGAAAACCCTCTAAATATTTATGGCTTTTCCAAGCTGATGTTTGATCGCTATGTAGGGCAACAGCTCAGCCATGCACAGATTGTTGGTTTACGTTATTTTAATGTTTACGGACCCCAGGAAAAACATAAAGACCGTATGGCTTCGGTGCCATGGCATTTGATGAATCAGGCGCATAATGTCAGTACAATGCGCCTGTTTGAAGGCAGTGAACACTTTCAGCGAGATTTTATCCATGTTGATGATGTTGTTAAAGTTAATCTGTTTTTTATGGATAACCCAAGTCTGTCAGGTCTGTTTAATGTGGGAACAGGGCAAGCCAGAACCTTTGCTGAAATAGGCGAAATATTGCAAAAATTAATGCCTTTTGCGTCTTTGCAAACGATTCCGTTTCCAAAAGATCTGGAGGGCAAATATCAAAAATCTACTTGTGCTGATCTGTCTTTGCTGTATGCGGTAGGCTATCATGGACCGTGGATTTCACCTGAAGACGGTATGACTGATTACTACCATCACTTTATTAGTCACGGTGGTTATCGTCCGGTATTGTCGGCATGAATAGCCGCATGAAAAAAATTTACATCCAGAGAAGTTGCTGTTAACAAGCATGAAGGAAAGTGGCTATAAAATCCCGGATTGCGGCTCCCGAATAAGCTGAGCCTGATCTGGGTAGTAATAACTAATGCAAAGCAACGTTGTTCGTTATAGCGAGCTTTCTGTTTTTTCTGCTGTGAATTATCATTTTTGTAAGCATACATCGGGGAGGAAAACTGTTTGTTGATTGATTATTGCAAAACAGTTAAATGCAACAATCAATACCTCACTGACAATTTATTTATTGTTAAATTTTTTGTAAATTTATGTCCAGAGCTGAAGTGTCTTTTGAGACATTTTTGTACGATGCTTCCAAACAAAACAGTTGATCTCCTTGCATGATAAAACGCAATGTTGCATCTTCTTTATACTTATTATCAGGTTCTATCTTTTCATCTTCCGGGCTGGCAAGAATATCTATTGGGGTGGCAAAAATACTTGCCATCGAAGTTTCGGGAAAATCATCTGATCTTATTTTTCTTTTAAGAGTAAACAGGTAAGTATCATCGTCCACTTGTTGCATGTTATATTCATGCTTTGCATCTTCACCTTCAGGTAATATCTGCTCCATATCACCAGTTACCGCTTGTTTGGCAGAATTAAATATATTTGGTGAAAATAGCTTATCCAAAAAGAATTTTTGTTTTATGCTTTTATTTAAAAATTCACCCTCTACAGTTGTTTGTAATTTTTCATTTATTTCCATCTCATTCTGTATTTCTGATTCTTTTGGAGATAACAGTCTGTTGTTGTCAGCAAACTTCAAATCATACTCTGAACTTTTAAAGTTGTTTTTTAACTGAGTAAAACTAAGAAAATTATTAATCACGCTATCTTCAGGATCTGCTGTAAAACTTTTTTCCACTGCATCTGCACTTGCTATTAACCGTGAAGTAATATTCTGTTCCGTTGTTCCCATTGCTAAAGCGGTTTTTACAGTTGTTTCTTCTTTTTGCTGCATATTTATTGTAAAAAACTGAGGAAATTTAATTGATAAAAATAAATTACCATCATTAACGCTGAGATTAAATCGATCACGATAACGATCAGATACAATATCTTTTAATGTTAAAAATGCGTCCATTCTTTCTTTTGGTTGCCTTTGCTCGTCTTTAAACACTCCAAAATATTTAACCGCATCCAAGGTATCTGATTTTTCACACAATTTAACCAATGCTAAATAATCATCTGTAAAAAGGATATCAGCTTCTTTCGGATTAGTTTTGAAGTTTATAGTGAAACGTATACCGTCAGGATACAGTTCTTTAACAAAGAGAGTCTCAATCTGAGGTTTATTTTTTATAGTGAGTTGTTTTAGCAGCTCAAAAGCCCCTGCTCTGTCGTCAAGACTACTTTTTGAATCAAGGAACAGGTTGAATAACTCCAGTGTCAGTAAATGATCTTCTTCATTGACCAGTGATAACATTTTGGCTTAATCTTCTTGCAGTTTTACTGTCTGCTTTTGTGTACCTACCAGCAGAGAGAGAGTGCATTTTTCATAATCTAATTCTGTTTTAAACTTACTTTTGTGTTGCTCAGCTGCATTTTGTTTAAAGTATTGATATATATCTATTTTTTCTTGTTTGTTGGTGGTTGTTATAAAGCGTTCAGCTTTGGTTTCAATTTGTGTTCTTTTTGGATTTTGTAAAAACCTTTTCAGTAATAGTAATAATTTATTCAATAAAGTTTGCTTTTCTGAATGAGAAAAATCAACCGGAGCAGTTCGGTTTCCAATGTTGATCTGTATTTTATTACTCATTATTAACTCTCCCTTGTATCAATAAGATAAAAGAGTGATAAAGTCAGTCAAAATAAGAAAATACTTTAAGGTTTAATATATGCTACAGCAAAAGTATTTAGCTTAATTGTATGTTGATTTCGGACCATGAATTGAAAGTTACAATAAAAACGAGGAGGTCAATCTCTATGTTATCATATGTTTTTAAGTCAAAGTACTGCTGATTTTAAAAAATGAGTTACATCGATTTTATAATGAATATCTGCTTATTTGTGCTACACAACATCAGAGAGTAAATTAAAACTACGCTTTTGATCATAAACGCAGTAAAATTTATATCCCGATCGTTTTATGTTTAGTTGAGAGAATAATTTATGCGCAGCCAATTATGTGGTGAACTTTGTTTAGAAAACACTGATGAAACAGTTATTATTGAAGGCTGGATTAACCGTAACCGTCGGCATGGAAGTCTGATTTTTGTTGATCTTCGTGATTATAGTGGTATCATCCAGATTGTTATTGAGCCAGACACCCCGGAACTTGTGGAGCGCATTAATAGTTGCCGAAGTGAATATGTTATCAGAGCTGAAGGGGTCGTCAGAAAACGGATGGGGGCAGCAAATCCGGATATGCCCACTGGTGAAATTGAAGTATTAGCCAGGGATATTACCATACTAAATACAGCAAAACCGCTGCCTTTTCAGCTCGATGGTCCAATTGAAGCCGGTGAAGATATTCGCCTGAAATACCGTTACCTCGAATTACGTCGTGCTGATTTACAGCAAAAAATTATTTTTCGCTCACGGCTGACTCAGGTTATTCGCAATTATTTCGATCAAAATGGTTTTTTAGATATTGAAACCCCGATGTTAACCCGTGCCACGCCTGAAGGTGCAAGAGATTATGTGGTACCCAGCCGCATTTATCCGGGGAAATTTTTTGCCCTGCCTCAATCTCCACAGCTTTTCAAGCAGTTGCTCATGGTTTCCGGATTTGATCGTTACTACCAAATTGTAAAATGCTTTCGGGATGAAGATCTGCGGGCTGACCGGCAACCGGAATTTACTCAGGTAGATGTAGAGATGTCCTTCATGGATGAAAAGGCGATTCGCAATGTTGCAGAAACAATGCTCAAGCAGCTTTTTGTACAGCTTAAACAGATTAAACTTGATGATTTCCCTTGTATTACTTATGCTGAAGCAATGCGTAAATATGGTTCAGATAAACCGGATTTACGTATTCCCGGGGTATTAACAGATGTTGATGATCTGGTCAAAACAGTGGAGTTTGCAGTCTTTTCTGCTCCTGCCAATAGTGATAATGGTCGTGTAGCAGCATTGAGAGTGCCAGGTGGTGCCTCTTTAAGTCGCGGTAAAATTGATCAGTATACGCAGTTTGTTAAGACCTTCGGCGCTAAAGGGCTGGCGTGGATGAAAGTAAATGCAGTGGAAAAGGGTGTTGAAGGATTACAATCACCCATTATAAAATTTTTGGGCACTGATATTCCGGTTGCAATTGCTAAAAGAACCCAAGCTGAAAATGGCGATCTGATTTTCTTTGGTGCAGATGATACCTCTGTGGTCAATGAGAGTATGGGAGCACTGCGGAATAAACTGGGTGAAGATTTATCGCTTTATTCTTGTGAGTGGGCACCTTTGTGGGTGGTTGATTTTCCAATGTTTGAATATGACAGCGAAACCGGCTGGACCGCATTGCACCATCCTTTCACTGCGCCTGCCTGTTCCGAAGAAGCATTGTTAGCGTCACCGGGTGAAGCTTTATCCCGTGCTTATGATCTTGTTTTAAATGGATTTGAAATTGGCGGAGGATCCATTCGGATTCATCAAAAATCTATGCAGCAGGCTGTCTTTAAACTGTTAGCGATTGATGAGCAGGAGCAACAGGAAAAATTTGGATTTTTGCTTGATGCTTTACAATATGGTGCACCTCCGCATGGTGGATTTGCCCTGGGGCTTGACCGAATCGCTATGCTGATGACGCATGCGGCGTCAATCAGAGAAGTTATCGCTTTTCCAAAGACGCTGTCGTCTTCCTGTTTGATGACTCAGGCGCCTTCTGAGGTTGATGAAGAGCAGCTGCAGCAGATAAATATTAAGGTTCATCATGATACCAATGTTTCTAATCCTTCATAAAATTAAAACAATACAATTTTAATGCAGACAATGGTGATTTAAGTTAAGGGGATCAAAAATGGCAGGACATAGTAAATGGGCAAATATAAAGCACAGAAAAGCAGCACAGGATGCAAAACGGGGCAAATTATTTACCAAATTAATTCATGAATTAGTGGTAGCTGCTAGAGCTGGTGCTAATGTGGAAGATAATCCACGCCTGCGTGCTGCCGTAGATAAAGCGCTGGGTGCTAACATGACCCGGGATACCATTGATCGTGCTATTAAACGCGGTGCCGGTGGTGATGATAGTGCAAATATGGAAGAGATAACCTACGAAGGTTATGGTGTTAATGGTGTTGCGGTGTTGGTAGAGTGTCTCTCTGATAACCGTAATCGTACCGTTTCTGAGGTACGACATGCTTTTTCTAAACATGGCGGCAGCCTTGGTACCGATGGATCTGTTGCCTATTTATTTGATAAAAAAGGGCAAATTTTATTTGAAAATATTGATGATGAGGAATCTTTGATAGAGGCTGCACTGGAGGCAGGTGCAGAAGATGTTATTGGTGATGATGAAGGTGGCATGGAAGTACTGACAGAGTGGACGCAGTTTTCTGCCATCAAAGAGGCGCTGCAAAAAGCCGGTTTTAACGGAGTGAGCGCTGAAGTCGCTATGATTCCTTCAAACAAGATAACACTCAATCAGGAAGAAGCAGAAAAGCTAATAAAAATGGTGGAACGGCTGGAAGATCTGGATGATGTACAAAATGTGTATACAAATGCTGATATTTCTGATAGCATTCTGGCAGCAATACTGTGATACAGTGTTGTGCAACATTTTGTTTATCTCAAAGTAAAGTGAAAGTAGCGTATTTATCTGCCGGTATGCTTTAAAAAAAATGACGCCAACTAAATCAGGTATTTCTAGCAACATTGGTTGTTGATTGTATAAGGCGAAAGCTGTTACGTACGTACGTATTGAATTGTAAAGTTTTAAATTGTGAAGGATAGCAATGACCCCTCATATAAATGCAAAACAGGACGCTTTTGCTCCCGTTGTCATTATGCCAGGTGACCCTTTACGGGCAAAATTTATCGCAGAAAACTACCTTGAAAAAGCAGAGTTAGTGACAGATGTGCGCAATATGCTTGGATTTACCGGTTACCATAAAGATCAGCGTGTATCGGTAATGGGGTCAGGTATGGGAACGCCTTCTGTCTCTATCTATGCCTATGAATTATTTACAAAATATGGTGTAGAAACAATTATCAGAGCAGGTAGTTGTGGTGCGATCAGGCAAGATATCAATGTGGGCGATATTGTTGTTGCCATGGGTGCATCCACGGATTCTGCTGTTAATAAAATTCGTTTTGGTCATTATGATTTTGCGGCCATTGCTGATTACACTTTACTGCGTACTACAGAAGAAACAGCTTCTGAGCTTAATATTCCACTGATTATTGGTAATATAATGACCACAGATATGTTTTATCATCCGGATCAAAACCTGCTGAATACGATGGAAAAAATGGGTATATTAGGTCTGGATATGGAAGCCGCCGCATTATATGGAGTCGCTGCGGAATGTCAGCGTAAAGCGTTGGCTGCTTTTACTGTGAGTGACCATCTTATTACACAAGAAGAGATGTCATCAGATGAGCGTCAGACAAAATTTACGACTATGATTAATCTGCTGCTTGAAACAGCTATAAAAATTCAGTAATAACTGACTTGAATCAGATTGTCTTGTTATGAAAATTAAAGCGTCTTTGCTTACTGATGTTGATTTTGTGCCCAGTCCTAATTACAACGCACGACCACAAAATGAAGATATATCACTGCTGGTTATTCATAATATAAGCCTTCCTCCAGGAGAGTATGGACGGGGCTATATCCAGCAGTTTTTTCAAAATAAACTCCCTGTCAGTGCAGACCCTTCTTTTGCAACCATTAAAGATCTTAAAGTGTCTGCACACTTGCTGATTGAGCGTGATGGTAAGATAACACAATTTGTACCTTTTAATTTGCGCGCATGGCATGCAGGAAAGTCTGTTTGGCAAGGTAGGGAAAATTGCAATGACTACTCCATTGGCATTGAACTCGAAGGCACAGATACGGATGCTTACACCGATATTCAATATACACAATTGGGTATAGTTACTGCACTGCTTTTACAAGAGTATCCAACACTGAACCGAAAAAATATTGTAGGTCATGAACATATTGCACCGCAAAGAAAAACAGATCCAGGTGCAGCTTTTGTATGGGAGCAATATAATAAAAGTATTGATATTGCTATTAAAAAGCAGGGTGTTTAACTTTAATTGTCTGTTTTTCCAGTATTGTGCTTTATAGTTACCAGGCTTCACCCTTAAATAATCGACCATCATCTGACTTATCATGAAGTGTTAACACTATCTCGTCTTTATGGAAAAAATTATTTTTATTATCAGCAGGTATATCTGAGTCAATTGCTGTGATAATTGATTGAACACCATCTTCTGCATATTTACGTTGCAAAGCAAGCAAATTTCTTTTTTTGCGATCATCAAGCCCTTCAAAACATCCATCATGAAATACAAAGTGAGGAAAGTCTGTCTCTTTGTATGCTTTCAGTAAAGCTAGATCGAAAGCAATACATAGGAGTTTTTTATAAGTGGTTCCGGATGCGGCGCTTGTTTCATTACCGCTACCATCGATGATCTCGGCTTTAAACTCTATATTTCCGTTAGTATTTACTTTAACAGTTAATACAGCATCACAAGCCAGTATATTTTTAATACATTCACTGAAAAATAGTCTGATGCGAGAGAACAAAGTATCCTTTTCATGTTGTTGATGGACATTTTGCTCTATCTGATATTGAAGCCTGTCACACTCCTCTTTTAATTGTCTGATATCATGTTTACTTTTATACAGATTTTCCAAAATTTCTTTTGATGCTTCAAGTGATTTGATATCTGCCTTCAGGTCTATCAATTCATTTGATAACACTTTATATTTTTTTTTAAAATCTGGTTCTGTAATAAAACTCATATCTCTGGTCTGTTTTTTATGAAGCTGTTCAAGTTCAGCGTTTATCTTTTTAAGCCGCAACTCACTGTTGTTTTTTTCTTCTTCGAGATATACGGTTCGTTCCTGGGTGATTGCTTTATTGAAGCTTATCAGTTGATTAAAGTCTTTCTGTATCTGCTCCGGAAATATAATACCCACCTCAGCAAAGAGTTTTTTTTCTTCGTCAGGGTTATAGCGTATTTTATTTTTGTCTAAAGATTTATTAATCCGTTCTATAGTTGACGCAATATGATATTTTTCATCATTAAGCTTTGCAATTTGGGTATCGATATCTTTAGTCAGCTCATCTACCTTTTGCTCGTCTGTCTGAGCAAAGTCCAGCTTGTCAAGATAGGCTTGTTTGTGTTCCACAGACTGTTTTTTGATAAGCAACAAACCATCAATTTTACTCAAATCGATTTCAGGACCGCTGACCTGTTTCTCCAGCAGTTTAGCTTTCTTTTTTTCCTGCTCAAGCTGGTCTAGTTTATTGTATCGTTGTTGAATAAGCCTGTCATCAAAGCCAAGCAAATGTGCCAGAAAAGGTTTCCATAAAGCATCTTTGCCCCGGTGTTTGCTCAACTGAAAAACGTCAATATAATCATGTTGTCCTCGTATAAAGTAACTAACACCTTGTCTAAATCCCCAGGGTTTTAGTATTGACAGGTTAAGAAAGCCATCGAGGAAGAGTTTAGCCTTATTAAAAGCAAGATCTGTATGATTCCATTGTGCATCTGGTAGTTTGGAATAATCACAATATTTTTCTGCATGCAATTTAAAACTGATTTTACTATTTGGTCTGACACTTCTGCGTACAGTAATTAATTTTTTATCAGCACTTTCTATTTCAAGAAAAAAGACAAAATCATCAAACCTGTTGTGCTTAAAGAGGAAAAAATCTTTATTATTCCCGGTTAATAACATAAAATCTAAAA
>JAPORK010000462.1 GCA_026710285.1 Endozoicomonadaceae bacterium
CACGTGTTATCGAGAAAAGATTTTGCACAATTAATGCGATCAGGATGGCATTAAACCACCGGTTAATGTTTCAGCAGAATAAACCAAGATAGTACAGTTTTTTTAAATCATGGCTTCACGGCTTCTACTCTGCTCAGCCACTATCTCTTAGTCACATTTTTTAAGCTCCAACTTTTTCTACTATATACCAACCTTTACTGAACGCACCGTGGGCTGAGCGCACCATGGGCTGAGCGCACCGTGGGCTGAGCCTGTCGAAGCCTGGAGGAAAAACAATCGGGCTTCAATAGACTCAGCCCACGGTGTACGTACGGCAAAGGCGCAGACTCGTCATTCCTGCGAATTATCATTTGTTCACTAAGTTAACATTTATGGATTGGGTCATATTATAATTTCTTTTAAAATACAATATTTTAAATTTTTAGCAAACAAAAAAACGACTACTATCTTTTTTTGAATATATTGAAAAGTCAATTGAGTAGATTACTATAGCTCTTCTGTTTAGAAATAAATAAAATTTTTATTATACAGAGAAATGATTGTTAACTATATTTTGATACCGGATAAAATGTCTGAAAAATACAACGGAAAATTTTTTGGTGATTACCATCATCAAAAGAGTAATTCGATAACTCAATTAATCTGTATGAGGAAATTTTGGTATGCAGTGTTTGTATTACCTGTCAAAACAAAAAAAAGAGTGTGTAGTCAGGTGTGTTAGCAAGAAGTGGTATCAGTTTTTTTTAAAAATCCTGTTACCAATTTTTAGTTTCTTCCTGTTAATGATTAACTCTGCATATGGTGGAAGTACCGGACAACAAAAAAAGTCTTATAAAACAGTATTTGTAACCGAACAGGCGCTGTCTGATCAGGGCTGGTTAGTAGAAAAACCCATGGAAGCTTTGCAATTCCTGCAGAAGCATGCACCCAATATGTTAGTGACAACGTTACATGAATTTAGTTTTAAAGCGACTCATGAGCATTTAGGTGAAAGCGACAATGTGCGTAAAACTTTTTTTTCTTCCATTCCCGGATTAAAAGAAGTTATTGCTATTTATTCTGGTAAAGAACGTACTCCGGAAACGGCAGACAAAGATCCCCTGTTTATTACACTGAGTGGGATGTTGAAACATTTGGAAGAAAAAGCAAAAACCAAAGATGCTAAGTTTGCGGCCGTGTTAAAAACACTGAATTCCCCCATGGATACTACAAAATGGTATATCTATGATGGCGGAACAACCGATGAAGCAATTAATAATGTAGCCATGGAGGTTTATCATACTTTTAAACGCTGGGGTAACTCAATAAAGAAAATAGTATCAGGTAAAAAAAGTGAACTGGTTGACATGAATGTAAACACTTTGTTTGAAGAGTGTTTCCAGGATTTGTATCTTCTGGATAAGAAATTGTCGGATTCTGTAGAAAAGCGTTATGTTGTCAGTCTGAGCATGAAAAGTCCGGCAGCCGAAAAAAGTGATAACATTGAAGTTGATACAAGCGATGAAGATAACGATGCTGAAGATACTCATACACATAGTTACTGGAGTAATCAGTCGCTGAGTAAAACCATGGGACTGCTTTTCGGTGTATTAACGGCAAGTCAATACATTGGTGCAGGAGCTGCCATGGCAATACCTCCTGTTCTTATGCCGGGGCCTGCAACTTATACAGGCACTTCCTCTTGCCTGGCTGCAGATGGTCAGTGTATTTCTGTAGGAAATGCTAACATCACCCGATTAATGACCAACAACCCCAGGGGTGATTTTATTGCTGTGGAAGATATTGACGGAAATGCAATTCTCCAAAACAGTAATACCACAGCAGCTGCAATACCAGGCAAGTTCAGTGGTAGTTTTTCTACCGGGATGTATAGCCTGAATGGATTTCCAGTAAACGGCACTATACCTCTTTTTGAGTCGGTTAACAATAGTCATATTGAGTGTAATGTACCGGTAAAAAGTGGAGAGGCACCTGATAACACTCAGCCTTTACTTACCCGTCGGGCGCTACATGCTAATCAGGTGGAGACAACATTACAATGGTCGCAAATTCTTTTTGATGATTTTTATCATACTCCTCCGGTTGCGGGAAGTATAGAAGGTGATTATAACAAGTTTACTGTAAAAAATAATCTGTCACGTCGTATTGAATTACTTTACCAGAATTACATCTTAGAGCAGAAAGATACAGGGATAGTTGCAACCGAAGTGTCAGGTGATCATAATCATCTGGATCATCAGGGAGAAGTGATGGTTTTTAAAACAGTGAATAATGATGTAACAGGTAATTTAGCAAAAACAATTTCCGGTACCGATAACAAACTGATTCAGAAAGGTCCTTTTGTAACTAACAGAGTATTGAATGATGATGAGATCGCTTTAACCAATAATTGCTATGAAAGGAGTGTAGAAGCATCTGGTCTTCTGGAAGTATCTGTTCCTGTCAAAGGAACTCATACCTCACAGTGGAGGACAGTTTGTGGTGAGGGATTTTCTCATCAGGCTAGTGTTGTCGTTTGTCGTCAACTGGGTTTTGAAAGTGGTTATCAAAACGGCACAGAATATAAAGATTCCTCACGTCCCGTGCTATTAAATAATATAAGATGTATTGGTAATGAAACATCTTTATTACAGTGTTCTCATAACCTGACAGATGAGCATAAATGTACTCAACCACCTGTTGAAATACGCTGCATGAGAGAAAAAAATTATAATAATAACACCGTTTTATATGCAGGCATATTGGGTCGTGCTCCTCAATTTGTTACCAATACCCCGGTTGCTTTTTTAGACAGCGCTGGTTATGTAAGTTTTGGTCGGTATCCAGATAATAATAGTGTAGACACTACAAAACCAAACGACTGGAGAATAGCACATCAACATCTCTGTGCATCAGAAAAATGTGATATTTCCTGTCACTATGTAAATGAACAGTTTCACTCTGTTGTCAGTAATGGAAATAAAACTTATCTGGTGACACGTCAGCGTTATCCTCTAGTAGCATTTTTTCCTTTTACAGATGTAGCGGAAAGGGAAGCTAACGGGTTGATCCGGGTTACAGATATCAGTGAATCAGGTGCTAATGGTACAATACGGTTATATCACCCTCCTGCGAATAACCCGTACTTGGGTGCATACAATTTAAATGATCCATCTGTTTATACGCCTCCGGTAAATGAAGTGGTGATTAATGACACTGTATTATCATTACATCGACGTCCGGCATTTTTTGATTTATCAGGTCTGAAATATTTAGAACCCAATGATGAAGCACCGGGTGTACAGTTAAGTGAAATTTCTCTTAATGGTACAAACACATATAATAGTACCAGCTATAATTTTCCGGGAGAAAATGCATTGCTGCTGAATAAGAATGCTGTGTTTACCTACAATAAAGCAGATCACACAATAATACAGCGTTCGCTGCATAGTGATGGACAACACTATACAATTGGTGAAACCAATGTTACTTATCAGTTACCCTCTGAACCACTTATTACGGCAGGAACAGATGGAAATTATATGTATGTCGTAACAAAAGAGAAGGTTAACGGTAACTTTACTACCGGTAATAATTTAATCTTTTCCCGTTACAACTTAACAAATAATGAAAGAGATGTTAGCTGGAACAGATCGGTACAACCTAACGATTTATTTGATGAGACAGGTGAATATCAGTTATCGTTTGTTGGTGATGAAATACAGTTACTTCGCAGGGGTGAACTATTCAGTCTTGATGGTGTTTCTTATAGTCTTCAGATACCTCAGGGTGGTGGTTGTAGTGAGATACATAAAGAACAGGCACAGATGATATCTGTTGAAAAAGCAATTCCACAAATGATATTATCACCAACATCAACATCAACACAAGTCCCAACCTCAGAACCTGAAAAGTGTGGGTCGGGATTTAATACCGGAGTAATTATAGGAACAGTTTCTGGTGCAGTTGGTATGTTAGGAATAATTGCAGGAACAGTTATTGTATGTGTAACTTGTGCTAATTAAGAAAAAAAATGTCATTCCTGCTTATTGGGACTATTCCTGCGAAAGCGGGAATGACGGCATATTTTTGAAAATAATGACCTAAAACATAGTATAATATGCTAAAAAATATCTGAACTGGAGTTTTACTGAATGCACCGTGGGCTTAGCTTGTCGAAGCCTGATTGCTTTTGCTTCTCCTTTTCCAGGCTTCGACAAGCTCAGCCAACGGATATAATGTTCCTGAATTTATCCGGAGGCTGGTATTAACTGAATCTGTCTGCACCTCTGTTTGTCTGCCTGCCTGGATAGCATTACTGTGACCTGGTCAACCTTTTTATTACAACCCGGTTAAGCAACATTTTCTAATTTAAATTCTTTCGAATATTTTTTACGTGTAGCGGTGATAATTTTTCTCTCCGGTTTTGGATATATTATATACCTTAACCAGGAGGGCAGGTTTTAGGGTGTCAGGCGTCGGAAGGCAAAAAATGTGTGATCCGGAAACTTTATTTAAGCAACAGATTATGCAACTTTTCAGATAGTCGCTGCTATACAATTTAAATTCTCGCAATTTATCCCTGACTAAAGTATTGAAGCTGTGTTATTATTCCCTGGGCTTCTCAATAAATGAGGTAATAAAACAAATAGTGTTTTGAATAACCAGATTAATTAATGTCACAGCATAAAATTCAGCAAACATCTATACCAATGCGTTGGGTAGGACCCGTGTTAATGACGGGTGATGAAGTGGATGACAAAGTAATGATTCCACTGGCAACCTACGAAACACCCTTATGGTCATCGGTGGGAAGAGGTGCTTATGTGACTTCACTTGCCGGCGGAATACGGGTGACAGTCATTGATGAACGGATGAGTCGCTCCGTTTTACTCGAAGCACCGGATGCAGCGCAAGCACTTACTGCATGGCACAGTTTTCGCCAGCGTAAAGAAGAGATGAGTCAGGTTGTTTCCGGTACCAGCCGGTTTGCAAAATTAATCGATATGCATGTACAGATAGTGGGCAATTTGCTGTATTTACGCCTTGAATTTACCACCGGAGATGCTTCAGGTCATAACATGGTCACAATGGCTGCTGAAAAGCTGTTGAGCTGGTTGCAACAACAGTATAGCAGTCTGAAATATGTTTCAGTCTCTGCCAACTACTGTAGCGATAAAAAAGCAACCGCGGTAAACGGAATTTTGGGGCGGGGCAAAAATGTCGTTGCCGAAGTCACTATTCCGAAATCATTGTGTCAGCGTCGTTTGCATACTGCACCGCAAGCTATTACTGATCTTAACATTAAAAAAAATTTACTCGGTACACTCCTCGCCGGCGGTATCCGTAGTGCAAATGCTCATTTTGCCAATATGTTGCTGGCTTTTTATCTGGCAACCGGACAGGATGCTGCCAATATTGTAGAAGGCTCCCAGGGAATAACTTATACCGAAATACGTAATAATGATTTATATTTTTCTGTTACAATACCCAATATTATTGTGGGTACAGTAGGTAACGGGAAAGAGCTGGAGTTTGTAGCTGAAAATCTGCATCGGCTGGGCTGTCGGGAAAACAGAGCACCCGGCATGAATGCCCGCCGGCTTGCTGCTATATGTTGTGCCAGCGTATTATGCGGTGAATTATCACTGCTGGCAGCACAAACGAATGAAGGTGAATTAATGGAATCGCATCTGAGACTTGAACGCAAATGAGCAGTAAAACCACCAACCGGAGAAAAGTTGAACATATTGACATTATCAATAAGCATGCAGACACACATTGTCAATCCGGATATTTTGATCGCCTGAGACTCATACACAGAGCACTGCCTGAAATCACGCTTGATGATATCGATCCTTCGGTTACCTTTTTAGGTAAAAAAATCGCTTTTCCGCTGATTATTTCCTCAATGACAGGCGGAGACCATGAGTTACTCAGACAGATTAACCGTAATCTTGCTGTTGCTGCACAGGCAACCCATGTTGCTATGGCCGTGGGTTCACAGCGGGTGATGTTTGAACAGCCCGGTGCTAAAGCAAGTTTTGCTTTGCGTTCACTGGCGCCAGACGTACCTCTGATTAGCAATCTTGGTGCTGTGCAGTTAAACTATGGATTTGGTCTGACGCAATGCAAAGAGGCCGTCGAAACTTTATCGGCAGATGGTCTGTATTTCCATGTGAATGCTTTACAGGAAGCTATACAGCCGGAAGGCAATACTGATTTTTCCTCATTACTAAAAAAAATAGAAAATATTAACCAGCAGTTAACTGTACCTGTGCTGATCAAAGAAGTTGGCTGTGGAATGCATTTTAAAGATATAAAACGTTGTATTGATGCAGGTATTGGATATATTGATATTGCCGGTCAGGGTGGAACCTCATGGAGCAGTATTGAATACCATCGCAATCCATCGGTAACAAATCCGGGAAAACAGTTCAGCGACTGGGGAATTCCCACACCTGTAGCCCTTAAGATGGCAGCTCCTTTTATGAACGATGTGCATATTATTTCCAGTGGTGGTTTGCGAAATGCGCTGGATATGGTTAAATCTGTTATTTTGGGGGCACGTCTGTGTGGTATGGCAGGCTCTTTGTTACAGGCGGCTATTGATTCAGCAGACCGGGTGATTGAGGAAATTGAAGCACTTAAGCGTGCTTTTTCCATAGCCATGTTTTTATTGGGTGTGCCCAATATTGATTGTTTACGTGGTAAATCACAATTATTTTTAGAAACATTGTTCTAAGACAAGAGGCGTCATGTTTGTCGGTATTGATGACATTAGTTTTTATGCGTCCGATTTTTATCTTTCACTTGCAACATTGGCGCAACATAATGGAAAAGATCCAAACAAATATCTGCAGGGGCTTGGTCAGCACCAGATGGGGGTGCTTCCCTGCGATGAAGATATTGTCACGATGGCTGCAAATGCTGCTTATCCATTAGTTGCGAACAAAGGTACAGATAAAATTCGCACACTGCTGTTTGCTACAGAAAGTGGCGTGGACCAGTCTAAAGCAGCGGGTTTGTATGTCCACAGATTATTGAATCTTCACCAAAACATGCGGATCATCGAACTTAAACAAGCCTGTTATAGCGCAACGGCTGCTTTACAAATGGCCTGCGCTCTGGTGGAAAAAAACCCTCAACATGAAGTACTGGTTATTGCCTCCGATGTTGCCCGTTATGGCTTAAATACACCGGGAGAGGCTACGCAGGGTTGTGGTGCTGTTGCCATGCGTATTACGGCTCAGCCACGGTTACTCAGCATGGACGCCGCATGCGGATGCTACAGTGAAGAAATCATGGATTTCTGGCGACCTAATTATATGGATACCGCACTGGTTGACGGAAAGTTTTCAGCACAGGCTTATTTAAAAGCATTAAAATACAGCTGGAACGATTATCAGCAGACAGGCGGGAGACCTTTTGCAAGTTTAGCCCGTTTTTGTTATCACCTTCCTTTCGGAAAAATGGGAGAAAAAGCACATCGCAAACTTGCACTTATAAATAAATTTTCACTGACAGAAGAAGAAATTAGTGATACTTTATTATCATCATTACTATATAACCGCTATATAGGTAATAGTTACGCTGCATCACTGTATATTTGCCTGTTATCGTTGCTTGAAAATGATGAAAGTGATTTATCCGGTAAGCCGGTTGGGCTTTTCAGTTATGGTTCAGGTTGTGTGGGAGAGTTTTTCTCTATGGAAGTACAGCCAGGTTATCAGGCGTTTAGCCGTAAGCAGCAACACTTTGATATGCTCGAAAAAAGAACAGAAATTGATTATCAGCGTTATACTGAACTGTTTAATCTGCAATGGTCAACCTGTGGAAAAGAGATGATATTACCCAAACAGACAAAAGGGCGTTATCGCTTAGGTGCAATAAGAAATCATCAGCGAATTTATGAACCTGTATCAGAAATTAAAACAACATCAAAAGTTAACATGAATACACAAACAGATAACTGCTATTAATTATGAAGATATCAGCACCGGGAAAAATAATATTTTCAGGAGAACATGCCGTAGCTTATGGTGCTCCGGCACTTGCTGTGGCAACCGGTTACTATACTGAAATGGAAATAGAAGAAGGGAGTGATAACCTGATACACCTTCAGCTACCGGATGTGGATTATGAAGAAAAAAGATCGACCAGCACCATCAAATTTGATCATAGCGCTTTAGATTTACTGTTTGATAATATGGCCAGCGAAACACAGTATCAGCCCTTACTAAAGCACTATGGCGATCTGTATTTTTACAGTATCGCCCATTTCCTGAAACAGTATGATATTAATACCACCAGCATTAACATTCGCTGCTATTCAGATATTCCGTCGGGGGGTGGAATGGGTTCTTCTGCCTCAACACTAACGGCCTTATCCTTTGGATTACACGAATTTTTTTCTATTCCCGCTGATAAAGCCATACTAGCAAGAGAAGCCGCTCACGCAGAAAGATTACAACACGCCTGCGCCAGCCACATTGATACAGAAGTCACCACGCGCGGAGGTGTTGTCTGGTTTAGTGAAGGGAGTGCCTGTTCAAAAGATATTACCATGGATGATCACTGGTGCTTAATCTATACAGGTAAACCTGAAACTTCAACCGGGCAATGCGTACAGAAAGTACGTACAAAATTTCAAAACAGCAATATCTGGACTGCATTTGAAAGAGTCACGCTGGACTTTGAAGCCGCATTACTGATGCAAAATCAGCAACAGATTCACAGCAGTATTATCAACAATCATTTGTTGCTTCACGAAATTGGTGTAATTCCGAAAAAAGTTTCCCGGTTTATCCATCTGCTCAACAGTGAGTTTGGCGTTGCAGCAAAAATAAGTGGTGCAGGTAGCATCGCAGGTGATAATGCGGGCTATCTGATTGCCTACAGTGATCAGTTGCAGTGTTCTCTCTTCCAGCAGCAACTGGCCGATTTTTGTCAGCGGTATAACTACTCATTCTTCCCGTTCATGCCTGATCAGCAAGGCGTCTGTCGCTGTGATTAAAACCAGCGCACCGGGCAGTTTTGTATTATTTGGAGAACATTCTGTACTTAATGGTGAACCTGCTGTTGGATGTTCAGTGAGTCAGCGCCTGTTCGTTACATTAAATAACCGGGATGATCTGAATGTATCCATTGATTCCTCTCTGGGTTACTACCACAGTCCGCTGAATAATCTCGCCCCATCATTTAGCCACCGCTATACACTGGCACTGTTAGAGCGCTGGAAACACCGGCTAAAACATGGACTGGACATTACGATTACCTCTGAGCTTTCCTCTGTCTGTGGCTTAGGTTCTTCTGCTGCATTAACCGTTGCGTTAATGGCGGCACTACATCAGCTTGAGTACAATAGAACAGACCGTGCTGAAATACTTAAAGATTGCATTGCTGTGATGCTTGATGTGCAGCAAAGAGGATCGGGTCTTGACCTGGCTTCCAGCACTTACGGAGGCATTATTCATTATAAAGCACCTGCTGCCATGATTCGTCCGCTGATTTTACAGCATCCGTTACCACTGACACTTTTTTATTGTGGATACAAAACACCAACACCCACTGTGCTGGCACAGGTTGCAGAGGCTTCTGCTGAAGCACCCCATCTTTACAAAGCACTTTACCGGTTAATGGGTCAGTGTACCACAGAGGCTATTGATGCGCTTGAACAAGATAATTGTGAAAAATTGGGTAAATGCATGAATTTTTATCACGGTTTGCTGGATACTTTGGGCGTGTGCGATAAAACGCTGGCTAATATGCTGTATACGCTCAAAGAGCAATCTGCCGTTTCTGGTGTAAAAATTAGTGGTTCTGGTTTGGGGGATTGTCTGGTTGTGCTGGGAAAACCAGATCCTGAGGTTTTTCCTGCTCAGAAAATAGCAGTGGATATCAGCGATGAAGGAGTAAAGCTTGAAACCAGCTAATTACGCAGCAAAAGCAATCCTGGAAAAGTACACGCCTTCATTACAGGGAGAGTACAGCGCTTTTGCACCTGCCAATATTGCGCTTTGCAAATACTGGGGTAAACGTGATGTGGCGTTAAACCTGCCTGTAAACGACAGCTTGTCTGTTTCTCTGAAAAATAAAGGAACTCACACTACATTAAAAACACTCCCGGCTACAGCAACAGACAGCGTGATACTTAACGATCTGCCGATAACACCCGATTCTCCTGCTTATCAAAAAATTGTTACACACATTGACTTGTTCAGAACAGTCTTTGGTCCACAACCTTTTGCTGTTAAAACCACGAATACCGTTCCTACCGCTGCAGGTGTGGCTTCTTCTGCTTCGGGTTTTGCCGCATTAACCACAGCACTTACCGGTATATACAGCCTGCCATTAACCGCACAGGAACTTTCCGTTTTGGCACGCTTAGGTAGTGGTAGTGCCTGTCGCTCTGTTTTTAATGGCTTTGTTCGCTGGTATCAGGGCAGTGCAGTTGACGGTAGTGACAGTTATGCAGCTTTATTGCCACAACAGTGGTCAACGTTGAGAATAGGATTATTAACACTTACCCACCAACAAAAAAATATCAGTTCCCGTGAAGGAATGCTGCGTACTACAGAAACTTCACATCTGTACCGGCAATGGTCTGTACAGGCAGCAGAGGATATTCTGCAACTTGAACAGGCAATCTCTCAGCAAGACTTTGAACTTCTGGGGCGTACAGCAGAGCATAATGCCATGAGCATGCATGCAACCATGCTCTCTGCCTGGCCCCCGCTCTGTTACTGGATATCCGACAGTATCGCCGTATTACACCAGGTCTGGTCGCTCAGAAAGGAAGGGTTGGACATCTATGTGACCATGGATGCAGGTCCGAATATTAAATTACTTTTTGAACAGCAAGATGAAAAAAAGATCAGGCGATTTTTTCCATCTGCAGAAATTTGTTGTTTATTTTAAAACAGCGTCACTCTCCGGACACCTTGTTATGGTAAACCAACAAGT
>JAPORK010000466.1:0-277 GCA_026710285.1 Endozoicomonadaceae bacterium
AAATTATTTTCATACGTTTGCTATATTTCAGCATTTTGGGTGTTTTTTTTCATAAAAAATTAGTGATAGGCTTTCCTAATTATATAAAAAGTAAAACTTTTAATCAGAGGCGACTAAAATTTAACGCAAAAATTGCATTTATTAAATTCATTTGTGCTGCATGCATACAGAATCTATTTTTTTTGAATGACAATTTTTTTTAAAACGTTTTTAACCATAAACAGGGGAGGCTATCTTTCAAAGGTACATATAAAAAATAGCTGATCTGTTTTGCTTT
>JAPORK010000466.1:287-10915 GCA_026710285.1 Endozoicomonadaceae bacterium
TTTACTGTCAGATGTTTACAAACAAATACTACCCGGTTATAGGTGGTGTATTGACTTCCAATATCGCAATACACTCAGCCCGGCTTTTGGTTTTTGTTGTCAGGTAGCCATTTTCAGCGCATCACAAACTAATGCTGCTTTCATGTGCAAACTCATATTTCAGCAACAACTTTTCCGGAGAATATATCAATTAACACCTGATGTTACGCAGCAATGCTTCTTTATGAGGTTATTGCAGATAATACGAGTGTGGAACAGACATTCAGGCTGCATCCACCATACTGATACCCCCTAAAATACCATAGCTGTTTTCAGAAATTTTGGCTTTATACCCGATATAGATAAATGTACTACAAGAACTGTTTACACTCATAATGCATGGACAGACAAGATAGGTGGTCATGATATAGTTAAATGGTGTCCATATTTAAAAAACATATAAACTCTACAGGTCGCCCAACAAAAGTAGCAGGAAAGTTATTTATTAATGATTATCTTTAATAGATTTCCATTTTTATATAAATGACAATAGTTGTGTATGTGGAGACTGTCGAAACCATGAAGTTATTTTTGTGAAAGCGAGAAACAGAAAATCAGGAGTGATAAGTTATAACGAGGGTGATTATTATTCGATCAAAAATATTTATACGTTTGTCTGACAGGTCTAAATACAAAACCAATTTGACAGAGAGTGAACTATTTAAAAATATAGATCTCTAAAATAGTATAGGCAACCATATTGAAGTTAGATTATATAAATATAATAATCTTGATTAATAATCCAGTGATACTTTTTTGCAATATGGTAGCATTTTGTTAAGACTAAATTACAAATATTATGAAAAAGACGTATAAAATAGTAATAATAAATCTATTTATTATCTAAACAAACTTTTTTGCTCTGAGTTTAGTCTTTATTTAAACCTGTTAATATGATAATAATTTTAAGAAGGATTTTATTATGAAAAAAATATTAGTATTACTCATCCCTTTCTGTTTACTTACAAGTATTTATTGCACAAATGCTGCTGCATCCTCCTGCTTGGACGAATGTGAAAATTGCGGACCTGACAACCCTGCATGTTCACTTGTATGCGGCGTATGTTCTGCTGCTAAGATTTTCCATCACCATCACTAATATTTAAAACAGACGTGAGGTTTTTGAAAAACGTTTACACCCGGTTTAAATCTGCAATGATCCAAACCGGGGTTATTTACCACTAAAATCACCAGCCGGTGGCTTCACGTAATCCACTACCAATATCAGCAAGGCTGCGTACTGTTGTGACACCTGCACTTTCAAGTGCTTTAAATTTGTCTTCCGCTGTACCTTTACCACCGGCAATAATGGCACCGGCATGTCCCATGCGTTTTCCGGGCGGTGCAGTAACACCGGCAATATATGAAACCACAGGTTTGGTTACGTTGTGTTTGATAAAATCAGCAGCTTCTTCTTCAGCGGTACCGCCAATTTCACCTATCATAACGATGGCTTCTGTAGCCGGATCTTTCTCAAAACGCTGCAGCATATCGATAAAGTTAGAGCCAGGAATCGGGTCACCACCAATTCCGATACAGGTTGATTGTCCAAATCCATAGTCAGTGGTTTGTTTAACCGCCTCGTAGGTAAGGGTGCCGGAACGAGAAATAATTCCCACTTTTCCGGACTTATGAATATGTCCCGGCATAATACCGATTTTACATTCATCGGGTGTAATAATTCCCGGGCAGTTTGGACCAATCAGAACACGCTTTAATTCATCGCAGTACATTTTACATTCCAGCATATCCAGCGTGGGAATACCTTCAGTAATACATACAATCAGCTCAATGCCCGCATCAGCGGCTTCAAGTATAGAGTCTTTACAAAAAGGAGCAGGCACATAAATAACCGAGGCAGTAGCTCCAGTTGCTGCTATGGCTTCTTTAACTGTGTTGAATACAGGCAAGCCTAAATGTTCCTGACCGCCTTTATGAGGAGTAACACCGCCAACCATATTGGTGCCATACTCAATAGCCTGCTGTGAATGAAAAGTACCCTGTGCGCCAGTAAATCCCTGGCAAATTACTTTGGTTTTTTTATTGATCAGGATGCTCATTATTTACCCTCCGCAGCTTTAACAGCTGTCTGTGCAGCTTCGGTTAAACTGGTAGCAGCAGTAATGTTTAAGCCGCTATCCCGTAGTAATTTAGAACCTAATTCAAAATTATTACCTTCCAGCCGGACAATAACAGGTACTTTAACACCCACTTCTTCAATGGCACCAATAATACCTTCTGCAATTAAATCACAACGTACAATGCCACCAAAAATATTAACTAAAACGGCACGTACCGCCTTATCTGAAAGAATAATTTTAAATGCTTCAGAAACGCGCTCTTTGGTTGCGCCTCCGCCCACGTCCAGGAAGTTTGCAGGAGATCCTCCATAAAGCT
The DNA here is from genome assembly GCA_026710285.1 of Endozoicomonadaceae bacterium. GTDB lineage: Bacteria > Pseudomonadota > Gammaproteobacteria > Pseudomonadales > Endozoicomonadaceae > JAPORK01. The sequence continues at coordinate 2,724 of JAPORK010000466.1, forward strand.
TAACAATATCCATGGTTCCCATGGCAAGACCAGCACCGTTAACCATACAGCCGATGTTGCCGTCGAGTGCTACATAACTCAATTCCCAGTTAGCAGCACGTGTTTCCCGCTCATCTTCCTGAGAAGGATCATGCATTTCTTTTAATTTGCGCTGGCGATAAAGCGCATTGTTATCCACGCTAATTTTGCCATCAAGACAGATGAGGTTGCCTTCTTTGTTAATCACCAGTGGATTGATCTCAATCAGCGAGAGATCGCACTGCTGAAACATCTTAGCCAGACCCAGAAAAATTTGTGTAAACTGCTTTACCTGATGCGCATTAAAACCCATTTTAAATGCAAGCTCACGCGCCTGATAAGGTTGAGCACCGGTAAGAGGATTGATGGTGGCTTTAAAAATTTTTTCCGGCGTTTCTTCGGCGACCTTTTCAATTTCAACACCGCCTTCTGTGGATGCCATAAATACAATGCGCTGTGTTGAACGATCAATAACTGCACCGAGATACAGTTCTTCTGCAATATCTGTACAGGGTTCAACCAGAATGTTATTAACCGGTTGCCCCTGTGCTGTGGTTTGGTAAGTTACCAAATTATTACCCAACCATTTTTGTGCAAATTCTTTCGCCTGTTTTGGAGTGTCTGTTAGTTCAACTCCCCCTGCTTTACCTCGTCCACCTGCGTAGACCTGCACCTTTACTACGCAGCGTCCCTGCATCTCTTTGGCAGCGGAGAACACCTCATCAGGTGTTGAGCAGATAACGCCCTCAGGGACAGGAAGTCCGTATTCTTTCAGTAAATATTTAGCCTGATATTCATGAAGATTCATTTACTTTTATCCTTGCTTCGTTGTTATAAAACAGTTGATTTCTATTTGTTGTATATTTTTAATTATCCTTTTTTGCGTTCAAAAAATCTTTAGGGTGTAAACTAGCTGTCTTTTATTTCACCTGTAGTCATGCACAGTGATGACTACATAAAATGAATCTGTAAATTTCAGATTCGCTTTCAGTTGCTAACAGTATAAATTTTTTAAGAATTATTTGCGTTTACGGTTAATCGCATGGATAGCTTTTCCATCTACAGCCAACGCAGCTTCATGAACAGCTTCACTTACGGTAGGATGTGAAAATATTGTAAGCGCCAAATCTTCAGTACTGGCGACAAACTCCATAGCAATAACGCCCTGCTGAACTAATTCAGCTGCTGCCGGACCAATAACATGTACACCAAGTACCTGATCAGTTTTTTCACTGGAAATGACTTTTACAAGACCTTCACTGTCATTTGTAGCCAGAGCACGACCATTGGCAGCAAATGCAAAAGTACCGGTTTTATAGGCTTCTCCGCTGGCTTTTAATTCTTCTTCTGTTTTGCCAACCCAGGCAATTTCAGGATGTGTATAGATAACCGAAGGAATCAGATCATAATTCATATGAGCAGTTTTACCTGCAATAAGATCGGCAACCATGATGCCTTCTTCCGATCCTTTGTGTGCCAGCATAGGACCTCGCACCACATCACCCACAGCATAAATACCCGGAACATCAGTCTGGCACTGATCATCAACAAAAATGGAGCATCGTTCATCCAGATTAATACCGCAGTCAGGTGCCAAAAGGTTTTCTGTGTAAGGCTTACGACCAACAGCAACAATGAGTTTATCAAAAGTTTTTTTTGTCTCTTTATTTTTAGTATCCAAATAAGTGACAATAACCTCATTACCTTTAACTTCAGAGCCTGTAACCCGCGCCCCCAGATAAATATCTAAGCCTTGTTTTTTGAAAATCTTAGCAGCTTCTTTTGCAATCTGTTGATCTGCCGCCGGTAAAAAATCAGGCAGTGCTTCAAGAACAGTGACTTCTGAACCCAGACGTCCCCATACACTACCCAGCTCAAGACCAATAACACCCGCACCAATAACCCCCAGACGTTTAGGTACCTGCTTAAATTCTAGCGCACCGGTTGAGTCAACAATGGTATCGTGGTTAACAGGTGCAGGTGGAATATCAATAGGCACTGAGCCTGTGGCAATCACAATGTTTTCAGCTTCTATGGTTTTAGTTTGGCTATTTTGTTGAGTGATTTCTATTTTTTTTCCTGCCAGTATCTTAGCTTTTCCCTGCAAAAGAGTTACGCCGTTGGCTTTGAATAAACCGGCAACACCCTGGGTTAATTTACTGACAATATTATCTTTGCGTGTGAGCATTTTTTCTATATCCATGCTCACATTATCTATTTTGATGCCGTGATCATCAAAATTCTTTGCTGCATCTGAATAGCGTTGAGAACTTTCCAGCAGTGTCTTTGAAGGGATGCAGCCTACATTTAAACAGGTACCACCTAATTTGCTTTTTCCTGAATTATCAGTCCACTTTTCAATACATGCTGTTTTCAGACCGTGTTGTGCAGCACGAATAGCGCACACGTAACCTGCTGGTCCTGAACCAACTACTACTAAATCAAACTTTCCAGCCATTATAACTATTCCACTTCAATTAATTTACACATTATTTTTTGTAAGGGGCATAACACCCGTCCATACAGATTGTCTTTCAGTAAGCATTATTAAATGTCTAATAATATACGAACAGGCTCTTCAAGAAAATCTTTAATTGTTGCAAGGAAGGATACTGCTTCTTTACCATCAAGCAAGCGATGATCATAAGATAGCGCCAGATACATCATGGGTCGAATTATAACTTCGCCATTTTCTGCAATTGGACGCTCCTTTATTGCATGCATGCCAAGAATAGCACTTTGTGGTGGATTTAAAATAGGCGTTGAGAGCATAGAACCAAAAACACCACCATTGGAAACAGTAAATGTACCTCCTGTTATTTCTTCAATAGTCAGTTTGCCTTCCTGAGCTTTTGTACCAAACTCTCGAATTTTAGACTCAATTTCTGCTAAAGTCATGTTTTCGGCAGAACGTAATACCGGAACAACCAATCCACGGTCACTGGAAACGGCAACACCAATATCCTGATAACCGTGGTATACGACATCATCTCCGTCAATAGAAGCATTAACTACCGGGAAACGTCGCAAGGCTTCAACCGATGCTTTTACAAAAAATGACATAAAGCCAAGCCGGGTATTATGGCGTTTTTCAAAGGTATCTTTGTGTTGCTTGCGTAAATCCATTATGGGCTTTAAGTTAACTTCATTAAATGTAGTTAACATAGCCGTATTATTTTTAGCATCCAGTAAACGTTGTGCAATCCGTTTGCGCAGGCGTGTCATGGGTACACGTTTTTCTGCCCGGTTGCTATTAAATTCTAATGGCTGTGCAACCTCTATTGTTGGCGTTGGTGCAGGTTTTTTTGCAGTTTTTTTATCATCAGCAGAAGAACGAATAGTTTCAGCGTGGTTAATAATATCTTCTTTGGTGATGCGCCCTCCTTTGCCAGTACCTTTAACGTCTTCCGGGTTAATACCTTTTTCACTACAGATTTTACGTGCTGCAGGACCCAACATTACGTTTTGATCTGCCTTAGCTTCTGCTTGTTTATCACTGACCGTTTCTTCTGTTTTTGTTTCAGCAGCAGGAGAGGCTTTTGTTTCAGCAGTAGAAGGAGAAGTTGCTTTTGTTGCACCTTCTTCAAACAACCCAATCACTTCCTGGCTTGCAATGGTTGCATCTGTATCTTTAATAATCTTTTCAAGCACACCAGAGGCAGGAGCAACAATTTCTAAAACAACTTTATCCGTTTCAATTTCGACCAGCAGCTCATCCTGTTCACAAAAATCACCCGGTTGTTTATTCCATCGGGCAATAACACCTTCTGTAACGGATTCAGGAAAGACCGGTGCTTTAATTTCAAGGGTCATATATTTTAAATCCTTATACTAAAAGCTTTAAAAAATACTCTGAGAAATAACACAGAGCCTCTGTTTATTTTGTTGGTTTTAAACCAATTGCTTCTGCTACCAGTTTATTTTGTTCTTCAACATGGTTAGACATATAACCACATGCGGCAGCGGCAGATGCATCACGTCCCGCATAACGTAATTTAAGATTTGACTTACCGATATTTACAAGTGACTGTCGCATATTATGTTGACTACAATACCATGCTCCCTGATTCATTGGTTCTTCCTGACACCAGACAACTTCTTTAACTGAAGGATATTGTTTCAGCTTTTCTTCCAGCTGATCAAGAGGAAAGGGATAAAGTTGTTCAATGCGTAATATCGCAACATCATTTAATTCAGCAGCTCTGCGTGCTTCAAGCAGATCATAATAGACTTTACCACTACATAATATAATACGCATTATCTGATCTGAGTCAACCGAATCAATTTCATCGATGACAGTTTTAAATGAACCTTCAGATAACTCTTCCAGAGTAGAAACTGCCAGCTTATGACGCAACAAACTCTTAGGTGAAAACACAATCAGAGGCTTGCGTAACGGGCGTAGCATCTGACGGCGCAACATATGAAATACCTGAGCTGGTGTGGTTGGTAAACAGATTTGTACATTATGTTGTGCACTTAACTGAAGATAACGTTCCAGGCGTGCAGAAGAGTGTTCAGGTCCCTGACCTTCGTAACCATGGGGTAGCAGCATGGTTAAACCGCACAAGCGTTCCCATTTTATTTCACCGCTAGTAATAAACTGATCAATAACTACCTGTGCTCCATTGGCAAAATCACCAAATTGTGCTTCCCAAATGACCAGGCAATCAGGTACTGTTGTCGCATAACCATACTCAAAAGCTAGCACAGCTTCTTCTGACAGCAGTGAATTATAGATTTCAGCACGGGGAAAGTTTTCTCCCAGGTGGGCTAAAGGTACATGCAGAGAATTATCTTTTTGATTGTGCAAAACAGCATGACGGTGAGAAAAAGTACCTCTGCCCACATCCTGACCGGTTAGCCGCACTGAATAGCCTTTTTTTAATAAGCTGGCATAAGCAAGTAATTCTCCCATACCCCAGTTAATTGGCAGAGAACCTGCTGCCATTTTACGGCGATCTTCACATATCTTTTGCACCTGACGTTGCAGAACAAAACCCTCAGGAATTTTACATAACGAATTACCCAGTTTTTGTAGTATGGGTAGCTTCAGCTGTGTATTTTGCTGGTCAGTCCATTTTTTTCCAACATAGGTTGACCAGTTGAAATACCTGCTTCTGTCCTGGGTGGGCACCAGGTTTGTTATGACTTCCTTACCAGCTTCCAGTGCTGCTCTAAAACGAGTGCTTAGCTGTTCATTTTCTTCTTCAGACAGAATGCCTGCCGCAATCAGTTTTTCGCCATATAACTTACGTGTACTGGGTTGTTGTTTAATTTTTTGGTACATTAAAGGCTGAGTACCGGACGGTTCATCCGCTTCATTATGACCCAGTCGCCGATAACAAAACAGATCCACAATAATATCTTTTTTGAACGTCATGCGGAAATCAGCAGCAAGACGAATAGCGTACACAACAGCCTCAGGATCATCACCATTAACGTGAATAATCGGCGCCTGAATCATTTTAGCAACATCAGTACAATATTCTGTTGAGCGGGCCTCATCCGGAAGACTGGTTGTAAAACCAATCTGATTGTTAACGATAATGTGTATTGTACCACCTGTTTTGTAGGCTTTGGTCTGAGACATCTGGAATGTTTCCATTACCACACCCTGACCTGCAAATGCGGCATCTCCGTGAATAACTACAGGAATAACCTGTTCACGCTTGTGGTCCTGATATTTATCTTGTCTGGCCCGAACAGAACCTTCAACCACAGGATTAACAATTTCCAGATGAGAAGGGTTAAACGCTAAAGCTAAATGAATTGTTTTGCCAGCAGTATTAATATCTGAAGAAAAACCTTGATGATATTTTACATCGCCTGAGCCGTAAGTAGCTTTACGACGCCCTTCAAATTCCTCAAATAACTCAGACGGTTTTTTACCTAAAATATTAACCAATACATTCAAACGACCACGGTGTGCCATACCAATAACAATCTCATTTACACCATAGGAGCCTGCGCAATAGATTAATTCATCCAGTAAAGGAATCAGGCTTTCACCCCCTTCAAGACCAAACCTTTTAGTTCCCGGATATTTTGCAGCCAGATATTTTTCCAAACCTTCAGCAGCATTCAGTTTACTTAAGATGTGCAGACGCTGTTTTTCTGTAAACCCAAAATCACCACTTCTGCTTTCAATACGTTTCTGTAACCATTGCCTTTCATCTGTATCAACAATATGCATAAATTCAGGACCAATGGTTTTGCAGTAAGTATTTTGCAGACGTTCAACAATATCTTTCAGTGGTGCTTCATCGGGTCCTGCCAGCGTGCCTGTATGAAAAGTATCATCAAGATCAGCAGTGTTGAGTCCATAATGTTCTATACTCAGACTTCTAACATTTTTATCTTTGGTTAAATTCAACGGATCTAATGATGCATGTTGATGCCCCCGCACACGAAAAGCACTGATAAGGCGTTGAACAAGCATCTGCTTTCTTTCATGCTCTGTTGGAGACCTGCTGGAAGAAGTTGTATTTGATGGTTTTTGTTTTCCTAATCGTAAAAACTGTTCACGTATTTTTGCATGGGAGACATCTGTTAATGCTGAACCATTTGTGGTGGGTAATTTTTCAAAATAGGTGCACCATTGTTCTGGAACTGAGGAGGGATCATTTAAATAATTTTCATAAAGTGTTTCAATATAGTCAGCATTTTCGCCTGCAAGACATGATGATCTCCACATCTGCTGCATGGTATTTTCGTCCATTAATAAATCCCGGTCTTATTTTAAAGACAAAAAATAATTTGTTTATGTCTGTTTTCTTAAATATTATTGCCATTTCTAACTGATCAGTATAGCCACACAAAAAGCAAAATGATATGATACAGATTATCTGATTCAGGTATAAATTAGTATAATATCTTTAAAGATTAAAGCTCATTTTGCAACCTTTTTGTGCGACGTTAAACAACAATCATATGAAAATTACATTCTCCGTTAATTAAATTCATGTATCCCTGCGTAACAACATTGTGCGAATATTACCAATGGCTTTGGCAGGATTTAACCCTTTAGGACAAACGTTAACACAATTGAGAATACCCCGGCAACGAAAAAGACTAAATGGATCAGCCAGTTCAGATAACCTTTCATCTGTTGCGGTATCTCTGCTATCAATGAGAAACCGGTATGCCTGTAATAAACCCGCAGGTCCAATAAATTTATCCGGGTTCCACCAAAATGATGGGCATGAAGTAGAACAGCATGCACATAAGATGCATTCATACAGACCATCGAGTTTTGATCGTTCTTCCGGGCTTTGTAAACGCTCATGTGCTGGAGCAGGTTTGTCGTTTATTAAATAAGGACGAACTTTTGCATACTGCTTATAAAACATTGCCAGATCAACGACCAAATCACGAATAACCGGTAACCCGGGCAGAGGTCGCAAGACGAGTCTGTTCTTTTTAACGACTTCAGACAATGGTGTAATACAGGCCAACCCATTAGTACCATTAATATTTATACCATCAGATCCACACACTCCTTCGCGACAGGAACGACGAAAAGAAAGCGTGTCATCCTGGGTACCTTTAATCATATGAAGTACATCGAGAACCATCACATCTTTATTTTCCGGAATTTCTACTTCAAAATCCTTCATGTGAGGCGTGTCGTCTGTCTCAGGGTTGTAACGATAAATTTGCACTAATAAATTCATAACTTAGCACTCCCCTTTAGTATGTGCGCGCTGTCGGTGGAAATGGATCCATACTCTCAGGAGAAAAGTTAACCGCTCTATAGGTTACACGTTTATCTTTTTCAAAGAAGAGAGAGTGTTTCATCCAGTTTTCATCGTCACGCTTTTCAAAATCACTGCGTGCATGTGCACCACGGGATTCTTTACGATGTTCAGCAGTTATTGCTGTAGCTTGTGCAACTGCAAATAAATTACTTAACTCCAGTGCTTCAATACGCGATGTATTGAATATTCTGCTTTTATCCCGCAGATGCATATGTTCAATTTGTTCTTTGAGATCTTCGAGTTTTTCAAGACCTGTATGCATACTGTTACCTTCACGAAAAACACCAAAATAAAGCTGCATAATATCCTGAAGTTTTTTTTTTTTTTTTTTGGGATCTTCGCCAGATACAGAATTGTCAAGCCTTCTTATACGCTTTGTTGCTTTTTCAATATCATTACTGTTTGGTGTTTTCT
>JAPORK010000068.1 GCA_026710285.1 Endozoicomonadaceae bacterium
TTTTAACTTGTCAATGCCTAAGTTTAAAATTTTCTGCGGTGTATTGGCAACAGGATATAATTTTTTGGTTGCTTTGTTAACACTTATATCAGTTGCCTGGGCAGACAGAATAACTGCAATTAATAACTCAAAAGAGGAATTATATTCAAGTTCAGTTGCAGGATCAGGGTTTTGATCACTGAAACGTTTAAATATTTGATAACGTTTTTCTTTATTCATAAAGATTTTTAGTAAATATTAAAGTATAAAGTTACATACTGTGAACAGTCATAGCATAGATTATATGATATTATCTGTTCTTAGTATTTATATGATTTTTAATAATAAAACTATTTTTTGGGTTGGGCTACAGGCAATTTAACCGAAAAAATTTATCTATTTTCCTGATACAGAGCTTTAACGGATGGCAGATTATAACAAACATATCATCTTATGTGCAGATGATTTTGCGTTATTACCCTCTATTTCCACCGGGATAACGGCACTGGCTAATAAGCAGCGGATCAGTGCGACAAGCTGTATAACGACAACACCTCATTGGGAAAATGATGCACAAATGCTCAATCCGCTATGGCACAAAATTGATATAGGGCTACACATTAACTTTACCGATGGAAAAGCATTAGTTGTTAACCCTTTTGCAACCACACAGACAACTTTTTGTTGTTTAGAAAAGGTACTGTTGCGTGCGCTAACCTGGCGAACAGATAAACAAGCCTTAAGACGCGAAATAAATGCACAACTGGATGCATTTGTGGATATGACCGGACACCTTCCTGATTTTATTGATGGACATCAGCATGTTCATCATCTACCAGCTGTCGCTGAAGTAATACAGGAAATATATACGCAAAGATTAAATAAAAGTAATTGTTACATCAGATCTGTATATCCTTTTGTTGCATACACAAGCAGTGTATTTTCAAAACAAAGAATAAAAGAAGCCGTTATTACCTATACCGGCGCAAAAAAAATGCGTACCTCCATTAAGCGTAATAATATTCCTTCCCCTCGATGCTTTGCTGGTATCTATGATTTTTGTCAGGTTGATCATTTTCCTGAGATTATGACTTTTTGGTTGAAAAATGTACCCGATAGCACCTTAATTATGTGTCACCCCGGACATCCGGCAGCAGATAATCAGGATATACTGTCCAATAGTCGTCATAAAGAATTACTCTGGCTCGAGAGCGAAGCGCTTGCTAATATCCTGTATCAGTTAAAAATAGTTCTAAGTCGTTTCAGCAGGGTCTGTTAATGTTTTGTCATTGAACAGGTCCTGATAATAGAATCTTATTTTATCTTACAGGATAATACCCTGGATATTTTTGAAAATTCATATGCAATAAAATACAAGCCCCTGAGATCAATACAATGACTGATTATTTGCATAATTGACATTTCTGCATACAGAAAAAGCAGCAAACTGCAATTATTGCTTAAATCTGATAATTCAACATATAATCAACACTTGATAATTGATTTTTTGGTGTTTTTATGCAAGTACAAGCATGGATAAGTCTCAGTGCTGCGATTATTTATTTTTTACTTATTATTTGTTTTGCTGTGGCCATTGTAATGAAAAGAAGACCAATCGGGGTGTCACTGGCATGGTTGGTATTATTATTTGCTTTACCTCTTGCAGGCATGGTGGCTTACCTCATTTTAGGCAGTCAGTTGTTCGGTGCCAGGCGACTGCGCCATACAAGAAACAGACATACAGGATATTATCGATGGCGTATTTTGTTTGGTCGCTTACTGTCAAAACAGTTTGGTTCTGAGAGTTTAGCAAAAGATTCCAGACTTTATCAGTTTATCGAAAATACCATGGGAATGCCGGCACTACCGGGAAACCACTTACAATTATATCTGAACAGTTTTAATGTGATTGATCAGATCATTGCTGATATTGCACAGGCAAAAAAAAGTGTCTCTTTGCAGTTTTATGTCTGGTGGCCGGAAGGGAAATGTCAACTGATTACAGAAGCACTATTACAGGCTGTAAAACGTAATATTCATTGTCGTATTTTAGTTGATGCTGTGGGTAGCTATTATTTTCTTGAACATGAAGATATCATTGCGCTGAAAAATGCCGGCGTCATTGTTGAAGCTTATTGCCCTGTGGGTCCAATCAGAATGTTTTTCGAAAGAATTGATATCAGGAATCATCGTAAAATTGTAATTATTGATGAAAAAATTGCCTGGACAGGTAGTTTTAATATGATTGATCCTTCCTACTTTAAGCAGAATAAAAATTTTGGTGAATGGGTTGATGCGATGGTACGGGTGGAAGGACCTTCTGCTAACATGGTCAATACAGTATTTCTCTGGGACTGGCAGGTAGCCACAGGATGTGAATCTAAGTTATTCTCAAAACCTCCTGATGGTTGTTTTAAATACAAAGGGGATACTTATTTACATGTATTACCATCCGATCCACGGCTGAATCGGGAAAATTTGCATCAGGCATTGTTAACATCTATCTACGAAAGTAAAGAAGAAATTACCATTACTACCCCCTATTTTGTTCCTGATGATGCCTTGTTCTCAGCACTTATATCTACAGCTAAACGGGGTGTTAAAGTCTGTCTTATTTTACCGAAAACAACTGATTCAAGATTGGCTCGTTTTGCCAGCAGATCTTATTATCAGCCATTGTTGGAAGCAGGAGCACAAATTTTATTGTTTGATAGCGGGCTTTTACATACAAAATGTGTTTTGGTAGATAATAAAATTACACTTTTTGGTTCAGTTAATATGGATATGAGAAGTGTTTGGCTTAACATGGAGTTAACACTGATTATCTACAGCAAAAGCTTTGCAGATAAAATAGCAAAAATGATTACTCAATATAAAAGCAAATCGGTACCACTGGATCTGCAAGACTGGAAACAGCGTAGCTTTATAAGAAAAATCGGTGAAAGCATTGCACAATTAGCAAGTCCTTTATTGTAACCCCAGTTCGGAGATTTTATGTCATTATTTTCAAAAATACGCCGTCATTCCCGTAAAGGCAGGAATTCATTAAAGAATAATCATCACTGAAAATATAACTTCCTTGTTACGGAACTCCGGCAATCCCTGTCGGAATGACGCAGCTTTTCAGCGTTATCTACTTGTTAATCAAGGATTTTTGTTAAACAAAAACCTCGTGCTGAGGTTTCTGCAAAAGGTTAGCGGAGAAACCTCTGCGGTTTACTCCGTTTTATCTATTCCTGTGCTCCGATAGCCTTATTTAAGATCTTTATTTTGGCATTACTTTTCATTGTATAAACCATATCTTCATAATCCTGCTTACCTTTGCTTACAGAAAGTGCCTGTCTGATTCCCGGTTTATCTTTAGGTTTAATAACGCCGCTGCCAGGTGTTACTTTGGTAACAACAACTACAGCAAGATCACCTGAACCCAGCTTTACCTTTTTGAAGGTGCGTTTTCCTTTTTCAGGATGAGGTAACTCAAAGGCACCCTGTAAAACTTCGGGTGGCGTTGCAGTTCTCTCACGTGTTGCGTTTTTTTCTTCTTCCCATTTTACATCCTGGTCCTTGGCAACCTGGTCCAGAGAGTCGCCTCTTTCCAACCCTTTGACAATGTTATCCGCTACAGTACCAATAATTTTTCGGGTTTTCTCTTTTTTGAGTTCTTCTGTAATCTGATCTTTGACTTCCATATCAGTCATAGGGCGTGGAACCGCTGGTTTAATCTTATGTAAATGCAATACCACAGCAATTGTAGGAGAAATATGAATAACATTACTGTTATTATTATTTTTTTTCACATCATCGCTAAATGCTGCTTGTGTGAAAGCCGGGTTAGCAGGAATCCCACCTACGCCCTGACCGTCATGGTCAAAAAAGTCGCTGGTTTGTATTTTAAGGTTTAACTCTTTTGCCGGTTCCTTTAAATCAGGAGATTCAAAAGTGACATCAGCCAGTTTTTGTACTTTATCTTCAAAAAGAGGTGGCACCCGTTTTAACTGTAGCTCTTCTCTTAGTGAATCTTTCATTTTTGCAATGGGCTCAACATCTTTTGATTTACCATCATCGACCCGCTTAACCAGTATGACACCTTTTTTTGAATCGATAGGATCTGATACCTGATTGGGCGACAAGTTTTCTACTGTATTATCGAAAGTGTCTCCATAAATACCCGGTGAAGTTTCACCAATATATCCTTTTTTGTCTGCAGTTTTTTTATCGTCAGAATATTTTTTTGCTAAGTCACCAAACTTAGCTCCTTTCTTCAATTCCTCTTTTATATGTTTTGCCTTTTCCATTTGAGCTTTTAGGGTATGTTTTTTATCTGTTTTTAATAAAATAATCGCCAGTTTGGCCTGAACTTCAGAATCTTTTCGGCGCACATAATCTTCATAAGCTGTAGTAATGTCAGCATCAGGAATATGCACACTTTTTGCCAGTTCGGTTTGGTCCAGGACCAGATAGTTAACACTGAGTTTTTCAGGTGTTTTAAATTTAGAGCGATGTTTATCAAAATACTCTTTCATTTCCTTGTCAGAAATATGTTGTTTTTGTTCCAAATCAAAAAAATCAACCATCGCCCAGTGAATATGGCGTGTTTGTTTATTTAATATGGTATAAGCCTCAAGCTGTGCATCCGTCATAAAAGCAGAGTTTACAACGCCGGTTTTCTCCTGTGCTACTAAAAGACTTTGACGCAAACCCATCTTAAATATTAAAGGAGTTATACTGGCGCTATGCAATATTGCTTTGAAGTGCTTGAGGTTAAAATGTCCGTTTTTATGGAAAGAAGGCATTTCGATAATAGCCTTATCTAAATCCTTTTCGGGAACAACCAGATTTTTTTCCTTCGCTTTATCCAGCAACAAAGCCTGTTTGATCAATGTATCCATTGCCTTTTTATGCATTTGCACTGTGGTAAGCGGTAACAGCTCATTTTTGTTATTACGCTCAAGCGTCTGCATCTGATTGTAATATTGTTGTTGTGTAATGGGTTCACCATTGACTTTTGCAATGATGGATTTTCCGCTTCTGTCGGGTGTTATAAGCGTTTCCAGCCCCCAGATAATAAAAACAAAGCATATGATCCCTATGATAACTTTTGTAATCCAGCCTTGTGTGTGATCTCGCATTTTTTGCAGCATATAAACCTGACCTCATGCATACTCTGCCTGGTCGGCAGATGTTGCTAAATTCATTATGTTAACTCGCATACTTTACATTCAAAACGTAATATTATAAACGTATGTGGAGCAAAGAGCATTGTATATCGTAAATTTTTTTGAAATTATATACCTGTGCCCGTCTCAAAGCACTCTTATTTGCTTATAATCTTTTAATAGCAGTGCTTTCTAAGATAGCAGATCCAGTCTGTTTAATTTGAATGGACAGATGTAATTACACAATCGATAAAAAAATCAGTGCATGCTACTTTTGCTACGGCTTCACTGTTCTGTTTATTACATTATCCCTGCATTGTTCACATAAACATTAAAAACCCACCTAACAAGATACATTTATACAACATTAAAAACCCAATCATTGCTTTAGTTATTCCTTAAATAACAATTACTTATTAAAAAACCTTGAGACTTCCAGTTTAAAAACACATGATTTTTTTAAATCCATCAGGCATTATCAGACCAGAGATGAGCAAAAGGATTAATCAATATATTGTTCGCTTGTGAGCAATGTTTTGAATAATCCTGATAAACTTATCATTAAAGAAAAAGCGGGTATAGTTATTCACTGTTTTACCAGTATCAGGACAGTTACATTCATGACAATGATAATATATGATGATCTTGTTTTTATAAAATCCTGACTCAGATTAAATTTTTTACACGCCGACAAGCTAAAAAAATCTGCGAATTCAGATGTTTTGTTTTTATAACAGACGTATTTTCAAAATTTGTCTGTCGTATTATTCTTTTCAAAAAAGCAGCTTATTCAAAATTTTTTTTCATTTCTTCCTGGCGTTCTTTTTGTTGTTCATGGAACTGTTTAAAAGCATTTTGTTTCATTAAATCCAGCACCTCATCTCTTTGCACTTCTTCTGTTGTTCCTTCTGCGGCTGTATCACCGGCGTTCATCTGACTGGCAAAATCATCAGCATCCTGCTGACTAACTGTATTAGTTGATTTTTCATTTTGACTCGTAACAGGAGCAGGAGTTATGTTGATATTGGTATTGTTGATTGCACCTGACATAAAAACTCCTTTTTTTTTGGGCGATTATCAAAAATATGTCTGAATTCATATAAGCATAGACAACATTAAGCTGCATAACAGAAATTATTACTATTTTATTAATGAGACTCTTCTGCTAAGATGAAAACGATGCATGCATCTGTCTTTCAAACGGTAAATGCTATTTTAACCGTGGAAAATTAATCATTGTTTACAGGGAGTAGACCCAATGCAAACTGTCGATTTTTCTATTTTAGAACAATTTTGTGAATTGCTGGGAGAAAATGGAAAAGACGAAGCCCGGGAGCTGGTTAACCTCTATTTGCAGGATGCGCCTGAACAAATAAAAATAATGCAGGATAGTCTTGCAGCCAATGAGGCGGAAATTTTTAAACGTGCCGCACATACATTTAAATCAAGCAGTGCTAATGTAGGCGCATTTGGAGTTCAGGCTTTGTGCCAGACGATGGAAAACGAAGCCACCACAGATAATCCGGATACACTCAAAACTGCTTTGGCTGAAGTTATAACACAGTTTCAGCAAGTTAAGGATGAATTACAAAACTGGGCAGATACAAAATAACGGCATGTAATAAACATCTGAACTATTTCGTATACGCTCCAAAAAAATTCAGTTACTAAATTTATAAAAACCATGGAACGATTTATCTTTAGATAACCATGGTACCAGAAAACAGAAGAAAGCTTACTACCTCTTTCTTCTGTCTTTGATTTACATCCAATTTTTAAGTACCGTTTTTAACTTGCATGTTGCCTGGCTATGAATTTGACTGACGCGTGATTCACTAACACCCAAAATTCCTCCTATTTCTTTAAGATTCATTTCCCGTTTGTAATATAACATCAACACCATCTTTTCGCGCTCAGGTAAGCGATTAATGGCAACTTCAAGATCTGTACCAAATTTTTCTATTTGTAACTGTTGGTCTGGCTTATTACTATTTTTTCCATTGGGTAAGCGCAATTCTTCACTTTCAAACATCTCTTCAAAGCTGAATAATTTACAGCCTCGCATATCTTTGAGAATGTTAAAGTACTCCTTAAGATCTATTTTCATTGCTGCTGCAACTTCATTATCACGAGCATCTCTGCCCAGTTGCGCTTCTACTTTGCGTGTTGCTTCAAGAACACGACGATTGTTTCTATAGACTGAGCGAGGTCCCCAGTCACCACGACGAATTTCATCTAACATTGCACCACGAATACGAATACCTGCAAATGTCTCAAAGCTTGCACCTTTTTCATTATCATATTTTCCTGCAGCTTCCAGCAATCCAACCATTCCGGCCTGAACAAGATCATCGAGCTGAACACAGGAAGGCATTTTAGAAGATAAATGTTTTGCAATACGAACAACAAATGATGAATGTTTATTTATCAAATGGGTATTTTTTTTTTTCACCTTTTTTTTAGCAGATGAACTCATTCCATGAGTTGTTGATTCCATGATTATATCCCCTTATGTAATGTTATGTGTTGTTCATAAAAGAATGTTAATCCTCCTCTTGCAAAAGATTTAATAGGTTCACGACAAAGTTTTTCCGTCATCTGTTTTATACTTTTTATTGTTTTTGACTGAGGGAAAATTTTTGGATTAATATGTTTGCACATAGATGATTTAATTACACATTCATCTTTGGGTATATGACCCAGTGGTTTTAATATGATATCGATACCAAACCCTATCATGCTATGTAGCTTTTCTAAGATTTTATTTTCTTCCCGGTGATTTTTTGTTAAATTGGCAATAAGTAAAAAACGCTGTATATGATGATGGATATATAACTGATGTATATAATCTGCTGCATCTTGTAAAGATAACATGTCCGGGGTGACAACCATAATTATCTCACCTGCCGCTGCAATTAACTGTAACTCCCCTGCACTGATAGTCCCGGCTGTATCCAACAGCAGAATATCAGGTCTTGTTGCTATATCATCCATGGCATTGATGAGTCCGAGCAACTGATAGGGTGTTAACTGCGCCATAAATGGCTTACCACGACCACCCGGAATCATTGAAAACCTTTCCGAGACCGGTATTAAAATATCTTCTATACTACATTCGTTTGATAAAATGGCTTCCAGATCATGATTTGGTTTTTTATCTAATAAAAGATGTACATTGGCAAGACCAAAATCACCATCAAGCAAAATTACATTTTTTCCCTGTTGACAAAATGCTTTTGCTAAATTGACGGTAATAAACGTTTTCCCTGTGCCTCCTTTACCACTGGTTACTGCTATTACCCGTGGAACAGATGCTTTTTGTTCTTCCGTGAACATTTTCATACTTACTGTTTCCTCTTTTTTAAAATAATAATTATTTGATCAAATTTGTCCTCTTGTTAATGTGTTATTTTTATTAGATGCAAATTGCATGCCATAACTAAGAAAAAATATTATTTTTATAAAAAATAAATGTAACTATGTGTATAAAAAAGAAATTTAAATTGCGCCAAATTTATGGCTTCATCAATATAAGAAAAAATAATTAAACTTAACACTTAACAAACATATTATTGACTGTTTTTTTTGACATCTGTCGGTTTATTGCCGGGATAAATAAGTTAGAAAATACACTTTCAATAAAAAACAGAATGAATTATTTGTTGAAAGTGTCAAAAAAAAGGCTTAAAACAGGACGGGTTTAATATATTCAAAAACAAGTAATAAATAATTTTTTTATGTTAATTTTAAATCAACAACAGTGCCTGATCTCTCTTCATATACACATTTATTGTTGTATAAATTTAATGATAAGAACAGATCTCAAAAAAATAGTGATCACAAAAAAACAGGTGCCTGCTAAAATTATTGGATAAATAGAGATTTTTATGATTTGATGGATAAAAATTATGACCACATTATTAAGTACTCTTCTGTACGTAGAAGGTTTAAATAAACAGAATAAGCATTTTCTTAATAAGCATTAGCAGAAAGTTTAAACACATCTATTAATACAGATATTTTAAAAATAAAATCCTCAGACGTTTATTTAAAGGTATAATATTTTTACCTAAAGTCATTTTTCTGGTTGATGATTACTCAACTTATAAAGCAACCATCTTCTGAAAAATCCTTAATATTGTTTCTAACAATTTCTTAATAATTAAACATTATCTAAATTTAATCTGCATTTTTTTTGATAATAAGTTTATAAGGTGTCGAAACATTGAATGTATACCCACTGACCAGAGGTGTTACTTCCATAACACCTGTCTCCAAATCCATGGTGATTATTGCGGATCTTAATCCACTACAATAGCTTTTTGAAGTATCATCAAAGTAAGCATATACCTTACACAGATTTTGTTTATTTTTAACTATCTGTCCACATAATAATGTCACATCATTCCAGCTTATTTTTTTTATAGTAGGTATATTCGGTGTACCTGGTAGTGTCTCGGAGTGAGGCTTTACAGCGTCTCCACATTGTCCTTTAAAAATACCACCGGTAGCCATTACTGTAATTACTTTAGGTATATAATTGACAACAGTTAACATATGTTGGGTAGTTTTAGATTGAGCAAAAATAGTAGTGCTGATTAGCATTAAAAAAAGTGCTGTGAATTTGAAATTTTTCATTGTTAAGTACCTCTGAATATAGATGAATCAGGATAACAATATTCACATGATCATAAATTACATAATACAATTTATACTTTTTAAGCATAGTTTATGATTTGGATATTAAAAGAGTTTATAGTTACTTCAAACTGAACAGGTTACTCCTGATTCTTTTTAATATTAAACTCATAAGACTTAAGACTTTTATTATCTCATACTAGTCTTAAGAGGTGTTTTCTTCTTATTTACCTCTGTCTGTTTGTCACTGTTTTTGATTAGATTTATTAGTTTACATGATAAATATGAAAATAATCTGCAGGAGATAATTCTCATCCTGACAAGGGTGATACAAAACCATATTACATGATAAATAAACCAAACAGACTATAAGAAACAGATCATCACCAAATTTTTATCGTTATAATATTAATAAGTTTTATTATAAAAATACGCTAATTTATGAAGAGTAATTACAACTTTTACAAAGCAGATATTTAGTGTTAAAAACCTGTCAACCTGTACTATTCAGAAAAACAACTTAATCATCATAGTGGTAAAAATAAAGATTATCTGTATAATTATGATCAACTTCTTTGGATAAAGCCTGCACAAAACAAAAAATAACAGTAGTTTGTCGTTCAATATAAATAATAAAGTTTATGTATCGCTATTTTTTAAACTTTTTAAGGTTACACTTTGATTAGATTATATGAAACAGATAAAGTTTCAGATGTGAACAGTGTATATCTCATACCTAAACATAAAAATATCTTTTTCAGTTGGTCATTAAAGGACCCTGTACCGGTTCAGCATGTTTAGCTTTCAGACCGGAGTGATTGCTGTTTACGTTAGTCATAGCAACTGACATGGTATCCTAAAACCTAACAACCCAGTTAAGGTATATAATATATCCAAAACTAGAGAAATAAAATGACCACAAGTACACGTAAAAAATATTCAGAAGAATTTAAATTAGATGCTATTTCCCCTTGTTATTGACCCTGTCTCTTAGTCACATTTTTTAAGTTCTTATTTTCATTCATAGTCTTATTTTCTGCTGAATATATAGACCTTTACTGAACGCACCGTGGGCTGAGCCCACAGGTTCATGCCAAAAAAGCTGGATATTCAGTAGCAGACAACCTGTAAGGATAAAAG
>JAPORK010000561.1 GCA_026710285.1 Endozoicomonadaceae bacterium
CGTGGGAAATGCAAATATTACCAGTCTGATGACTAACAACCTTAAAGGTAATTTTATTGCTGTGGAAGATATTAATGGCAGCACAATTTTTCAAAATAGTAATACGACAGTGGCTGCAGTTCCGGGAGAGTTCAGCGGTACTTTCTCTACCGGAGTTTATAGCCTAAATGGATTTCCGGTAAACGGTACTATACCTTTTTTTGAATCAGTCAACAATAGTCATATTAAGTGTAATGTACCGATAAAAAGTGGAAAAGCACCGGATAATGCTCAGCCTTTACTTACCCGCCGGGCGTTACATACTAATAAGGTGGAGACAACTTTACAGTGGCTGGAGACTCCTTTATGTATGCATTACTATATTTTTTTAAGTATGAATTACTATACTCCTCCGGTCGCAGGAAGCATAGAAGGTGACCATAATAAGTTTACTGTAAAAAATAAGCTGTCAGATTGTGCTGCAACACCCTACTCGATATATGATTTACATCAACAAGATACAGGAATAATTGCGACTGAAGTATCAGGTAATTATAATTATTTGGAGCATCAGGGGGAAATCCTGGTTTTTAAAACAGTTAATAATGATGTACCAGGTAATTTGTCAAAAATAATTTCCGGAGGTGATAACAAACTAATCCAAAAAGGTCCTTTTGTCATCAATAGAAGATTTAATGTTGGTAATATCGCTTTAACCAGGGGTTACCAAGAGAGAAGTATAAAAGGGGATGGTATTCTGCAATTGCGTGTTCCTGTCAAAGGAACAAATATATCACAATGGGGAACAGTTTGTGATGATGGATTTTCTCATCAGGCGAGTTCTGTTGCTTGTCGTCAAATGGGTTTTAATACGGGTCATAAAAAAAATACACAGTATGAATATTCTCAATATTCTCTACGTCCTGTGTTATTAAGTAATATAAGATGTATTGGTAATGAAACATCCCTGCTACAATGTCCTCATAACTTTACCAATGAGGATAACTGTACTCAACCGCTTGTTGAAATATATTGTACTGGAGAAAAAAATTATAACAATAATACCTTTTTATATGCAGGTGTCTTAAGTCATAGCCCTGAATTTACTACTAATACTCCGGTTGCTTTTTTAGATAAAGCGGGTTATATAGATTTTGGTCAATTCCCTGAAAATAATCGTATCGATACCAGGAAACCACAGGACTGGAGAGCAGCACAGCAACATATTTGTGCATCAGAAAAATGTGATATTTCCTGTCATTATGTAAATGAACAGTTTCATTCTGTTGTCAGGAATGGAAATAAAACTTATCTGGTGACACGTCAGCGTTATCCGGCAGTAGCGCTGTTTTCTTTTCAGACTGTAATGGAGCGGGAAGCCAAAGGGTTGATCCGGGTTACAGACATCAGTCAGCCGGGTGCTAATGGTACAATACGGTTATATGGTCCTTCTGCAGATAATCCGCATTTGGGTGCAC
The DNA here is from genome assembly GCA_026710285.1 of Endozoicomonadaceae bacterium. Classification (GTDB taxonomy): domain Bacteria; phylum Pseudomonadota; class Gammaproteobacteria; order Pseudomonadales; family Endozoicomonadaceae; genus JAPORK01. The sequence goes on from JAPORK010000561.1 coordinate 1,458, forward strand.
AAAATTTAAGCGCTTATACCCCTCCTGTGAGTAAAGTGGTGATTAATAACACTTTATTGTCATTGCATCGGAGTCCGGTATTTGTTGATTACCTCGGGCTGGAATATTTAAGACCTAACAAGGAAGCACCGGGTGTACAGTTAAGTAAAATATCCATTGATGGTACAAGTAGCACATATAATAGTATTAGCTATGATTTTCCTGGAGAAGATGCATTACTGCTAAATGAAAATGCGGTTTTTACTTATAATGAAACAGATCACACAATAATACAGCGTTCGCTAAATAGTGATGGACAACACTATACGATCGGTGAAGCCAATGTTACTTATCAGTTACCTCCTGAACCACTCATTGCAACAGGAATAGATGGAAATTATATGTATGTAGTAACAAAAGAGCAGACAGGAGGTAATTTTACTGCCACTACAAATTTAATTTTTTCCCGTTACAATTTAAATAATAATGAAAAAGATGTCGGCTGGAACAGATCAGTACAACCCAATGATTTATTTGAAGAGACGGGCGAATATCAGCTGTCGTTTGTTGATGATGAGATACAGTTACTCCGCAGAGGTGAACTGTTCAGTCTCGATGGCGTTCCTTATAGTCTTCAGATACCTCAGGGAGGTGGATGTAGTGAGATACATAAAGAACAAGCACTTATGGTATCTGTTGACAAACCAGTCTCACAAGCGATGTTACAATCTGAGCTATCATCAATACCAGGATTAACATCAACATCAGTATTAATATCAACACCAACACCAACACCAACACCAACACCAACATTAGCATTAGCATTAACATTAACACCAACATCAGCATTAGCATTAACATCAACGCCAACATTAACACCAATGCCAACATCATCAACATCTGAACATATTTCAAAAGAAGTTTTTGCCGGAACAGTTATTGGTTCGGTTATTGTAGTAGGAACAGCGATGTATGTAGCTACTGTATGCAAAATGTCTTATGACAAGAAGAAGCGTTGTCGTTTACATAGTGATCACAATCACACATTTATAGAAGACATTGATGATACTCAGGGTGTTACAGACAAACCTGAAAATAATGCAGTAAAAAAACAAGAGTTTTTAGAGACCCCGGTATAACCTGTCTTTTTACACAAATTCTGGCTCGGAGTTTTTGGTTTAATAAAAAACTTTCCACAAATAGATAACTCTGAAAAGCAGGGTAGTGTTCATTTTATTGTGTGTGATGTGGTGGGTGATGGAGATGGAGTCAATTGAGGAATGCCCTCGTGATTTGACCACCACGCCATTGCCCGACCCTACGACGGCATATTTTTGAAAATAATGACATAAAACATAGTATATTGTGCCAACAAATCTCCAAGCTGGGGTTCAGTGACATTCAGTGCATTAATATAGTGGATAAATTGTAGTGGTTCAGGTTTCTTGCGGCCTGACGAGTTTACCCGCATAACCAGGCGAACATCCATACAAAACTACAAAATGCTCCCCCACGGCAGACCCAATAAAATGGATGCTACCGTTAAAAAGCAAGGGGGCTTTTGTTATACAGCTAAAAACGCTGGGCAGTATTTAGCAGCTATAGTAAAGCTCAAACTCCGCAGGGTGTGTTGTTGCAGAAATTTTTTCACACTCTGCTCTTTTCAGCGTAATATAACTTTCAATAAGATCTTCATTAAATACATGACCGGCAATTAAAAAATCATGATCCCGTTCAAGTGCATCAAGCGCTGAATGCAAAGAAGTTGCAACCGTTGGAATGTTCTCTTTCTCTTCCGGGGGAAGATCATAGAGGTCTTTATCTGCTGGATCTCCGGGATGAATGCGGTTTTTTATCCCATCCAGACCCGCCATCAGAATAGCCGCAAAAGTCAGGTACGGGTTTCCGGTGGGGTCAGGAAAACGCACTTCAATACGACGTGCTTTAGCACTAGCAGCAAAAGGAATGCGAATTGAAGCTGAACGATTGCACGCTGAGTAAGCCAGCATAACCGGTGCTTCAAATCCAGGTACCAAACGTTTGTAGGAATTAGTGGAAGCGTTTGTAAAAGCGTTGATAGCTCTGGCATGCTTAATAATACCACCAATATAAAATAGTGCCGTTTCGCTAAGACCAGCATAACCTTCACCGGCAAAAATATTTTTGCCATTTTTACTGATTGATGTGTGGACGTGCATACCTGTTCCGTTATCACCTACCAGTGGTTTTGGCATAAAAGTAGCAGTTTTACCCATAATATGTGCCGTATTATGGATACAGTATTTTTGTATTTGTACTTCATCAGCTTTGCGGGTAAGTGTATTGAACTGGGTACCAATTTCGCACTGCCCTGCGGTACCTACTTCATGATGATGTACTTCGACAGGTACACCCATTGCTTCCATTGCCTGACACATAGCGGTACGAACTTCATGAAGAGAATCAACAGGAGGTACCGGAAAATAGCCGCCTTTGATGCCGGGGCGATGACCAGTGTTACCCTCTGTAAAGGTTTTATTTGAAGACCATGCTGCTTCTTCAGAATTGATTTCATAGGATGCGCCGGAAATGTCAATATTCCACTTTACATCGTCAAATACAAAAAATTCAGGTTCCGGACCAAAAAAGGCGGTATCTCCAATTCCGCTAGCAGCCAGGTAGTGTTCTGCCCGCTTAGCAACAGAACGGGGATCCCGTTTATAAGCTTGCATTGTTATTGGTTCCACAACATCACAGCGCAGGTTAATAGTGCTCTCTTCTGTAAACGGATCAATCACAGCGCTTGCATCATCTGGTAATAGCACCATGTCAGATTCATGGATTCCTTTCCACCCGGCGATAGAAGAACCATCAAACATTTTTCCGTTTTCAAATATTTCATCATCAATAAGATTGATGGGGAGGGTAACATGCTGCTCTTTACCCTGAGTATCGGTAAAGCGTAAATCTGCCCATTTCACACTATGTTCCTGGATTAGTGTTTTTGTATTTTTTGACACTGCTTACTTTCTCCGTATGATATTGTTAATTTTTTCAGTTGTTTATAACCATTTTAAGTGATAAATTTCACATAAAAACGATTAAGTTTATATAAATTTAAAAAAGACCAGTTTAGTGGTATTAATCTACAACGCTGAGTTTAATACAAAATAGTTCCTCTTTTTTTAAGAGCAAATATTCCGGTTGTAATGCTAAGTGTGCAGGCATAAACAGACCGAAATACAAACTAACCGTTACCAGCTGTTTTAGCTGGTAGCATCTTTAAATAGCCACAATATTGACTAATTTGCCTTTAACAACAATTATTTTATGTATTGTTTTGCCCTCGATAAATTTTTTAACGTTTTCTTGTCTTTGTGCTTCAAGTTCAATTTCTTCCCTGGACATACCAGCAGCCACTTCCATCCGTGCTCTTACTTTACCGTTAACCTGAATAACCAGAGTAATCATATCTTTAATGAGTGCGTTTTTATCGCAGGCAGGCCATGCTGCATCAGCAATATCTATTTTTTCTCCGATTTTTTGCCATAGTGTATGACAGATATGCGGTGCTACAGGAGAAAGAAGTAAGATAATTGTTTTTATCGCTTCATGTTCTGTTGCAACTCCCTGAGGTGTTGCGTCTTTAAATTTAAGCAGCACATTGCTCAATTCCATAATTGCAGCGATAGCCGTATTAAACGTTTGTCGACGTTCATAGTCATTGCTGACTTTTTGAATAGTCTCATGAGTTTTTTGATACAGTATTTTTTGATTTGCAGTCAATTGTTCTATTGCAAGGGGAGTAACCGGACCCTTTTCCAAATGTTCGTGCACAATTTTCCACAGTCTGCGCAGAAAACGATAAGCACCTTCAACACCGGATGAAGACCATTCCAGCGTTTGCTCTGGTGGTGCAGCAAAGAGTGTATATAAGCGTACTGTATCAGCACCATAGCGATCAATTAATGTTTGCGGGTCAATGCCATTATTTTTAGATTTTGACATTTTAACCATGCCGCCGTGTTCAACGCTATTACCTGTTTTTTTGCAGACAGCTTTAATTAACCGTCCTTTACTGTCATGTTCTGTGCTGACATCATCAGGATGTACCCAGCATTTTGTTCCTTTGGCATCCATATAATAGTAGGTGTCAGCCAGTACCATACCCTGACAAAGCAGACGTTTGAAGGGTTCATTACTTTTGACCAGTCCGGTATCACGAAGTAATTTATGGAAAAAACGGGCGTAAAGAAGGTGCATGCAGGCGTGTTCAATACCGCCTGTGTACTGATCTACTGGTAACCAAAAATTAGCTGCCTGAGGATCCAGCAGACCCTGATCGTAATCAGGACAGCAAAAGCGAGCATAATACCAGCTTGATTCCATAAAAGTATCAAAAGTGTCGGTTTCCTTCTGTGCAGGCTGTCCGTTATGCATAACGGTTGACCAGGTTTTATCTGATTTGAGTGGAGAGCTGATGCCATCCATGGTGACATCTTCAGGTAGAATAACCGGAAGCTCTTCTTCAGGTACCATCACTTCAGAACCGTCTTCGAGATAGCGAACCGGAATAGGTGCCCCCCAATAACGTTGACGACTAACGCTCCAGTCTCGCAAACGATAATTGATCTGACGGCATCCTTTATTATGGGCTATCAGCCATTGGGCAATAGCATCAAAGGCCTGTTCAAAATTGAGACCATCAAACTGATCAGAGTGAATAAGCTTACCTTTTTCAGTAAAAGCAGCTTTGGAAAGATCTGCTGTTACTTCATTGTTATTTGGTGTAATAACTTGTTGAACGGGTAAGTGATAAACTTTTGCAAACTCCCAATCTCTTTGATCATGTGCCGGTACTGACATAACTGCACCTGATCCATAATCCATTAATACAAAATTGGCAACCCACACCGGAATGAGTTTATCGGAAACCGGATGCTTTACTTGTAAACCGGTATCGATGCCTTTTTTTTCCATGGTTGCAAGTTCAGCCTCTGTAGCTGCCTGCGTATCACGATGATACTGATCAATAAATGTTTGTAATGCCGGGTTTTGTTTGGCTACCGTTTTGCTTAAAGGGTGATCAGGTGCAATGGCCAGGTAAGTAACACCCATCAGTGTATCAGGGCGTGTCGTATACACAGTGAGAAGAGAATCACAATTTTCCGGTGTCCGGACAAGTTTAAAGGTAATTTCCACACCTTCACTGCGCCCAATCCAGTTGCGCTGCATGGCTTTTACCTGTTCCGGCCAGTGGGTTAAGTTATCCAGATCCTGTAACAGCTCATCAGCATAGTCAGTAATTTTGAGGAACCACTGCGGCAATGCTTTGCGTTCAACCAGTGTATCACAACGCCAGCAACGACCATTTTCAACCTGTTCGTTAGCCAGAACAGTCTGATCATTAGGACACCAGTTGACAGTTGATGTTTTTTTGTAAACTAATTTTTTATGGTAAAGCTGGGTAAAAAACCATTGTTCCCAACGGTAATAGTCTGACTGACAAGTAGAAAATTCTCTGCTCCAGTCCAGGGCAAACCCCAAATGCTTAAGCTGCTCTTTCATTGAGTTAATGTTACTGTAAGTCCAGGCAGCTGGTGGAATACTGTTTTTTACTGCGGCAGCCTCTGCGGGCAGACCAAAGGCATCCCAGCCGATAGGTTGCAATACATTTTTGCCCAGCATGCGCTGATGTCTTGCAATTGCATCGCTAATAGTGTAGTTACGCACATGACCGACGTGCAGTTTTCCGCTCGGATACGGAAACATGAATAAGCAGTAAAACTTTTCTTTATCAGGAGATTCTGTCACATGAAAAGTTTTGTTTTCTGCCCAGTAACGCTGAGCTTCGCTTTCTATCTGTTTAGGGTTGTATTGTTCGTCCATTAGCTACCGGAACCATTTATATTGCATTATTCATCTGAAGTTATGTGACTCCAAAGCATACATTAATGTCTGTTTTTTGTCTTTAAATTGAGATAATATTTTTCAAAATATATCTTATTAGTTATTTAACTTTTTCGTCATTGTCTGATCTGAAAAGAAGGGCAATGTGTTATGGGCAGGCAATAATTAATCGTTTAAATATTTGTACATTATCTGTTTTCAAAGGTTATGCAACGATATTGTTTGCGTTTGCGAGTGTAATTAAAAAATATTTTTTTTCGGTTAAACTTTTGATTTTTAATGAATACTTATTTTTAAATGAGAGTGTTTTGATTTGTTGCTGTGTTTTTACGTTTATAGAATGTATTATAGTAAAGAAATCAATTTCAAAAGTGACTCTGTCTACGATCTGAACTCAGTTTATAATTATGAATGTGGTTTTTGTCAGGATGAGTTAGCAAGTAAAAATATTTGCAAGATCATATCGATCATTTTTTTCAGAAATGGTTCAAATGCATATTTGTTGATTATTTGTGTAGAATCTGTTGATAAAAAATAAAAATCCTCAAAAAATAAAATATTTTTATGTTAACTATTTTCAAAGTTATCCGAAAATCTGTAATTGATATATAAAAAAGCAGAATACAATTTTTTTTGATGCTTAGCAATCGGTAGTTTAGCATTGATTATATACTCTGATGTTCTTTGTACTGTTATCATAATAAAACTAACAGTCTGAACTTAATTGGTTATTGTGAGTATTAAAGTATTTATTGGTTGAGCAGATGTTTTTCTGAATAAAGAATGTAGCACTTTAGTTGCGGTGAGGCAGGTTTTTAAAGTAAAAGCTGGAATCATAAAAATATTGACAACCCAAAAAGTATAGTGCGAGATATATAACTGAACTGAAACTTTTAGATTCAGGTATCATCAATGATCAAAAGATTGTTTATTTCAGTTAAATACATCAGATTAATAAATAAAACTATGAAATCTGCCAACTTGCGAGGTCGCAATTATGGTCAAAGTACGAGAAGATTACGCAGCAATTGAAGAGATAGATATGAAGTGTTGGCAGAGAAGTGTTTGCCAGTCAGTTGGTGAATCAGAGCTGCCGGTATTAAAATCTGCTTGTCATTTTATTCGTGAATATGAATATTTATACAGTATAAGTTACACAGATTCCACTCCGCTGCAAACAGGAATGGAAATGGTTGATATTCTGGCTTCACTTCATCTTGATGAACCTTCTCTGGTTGCTGCGTTTTTTTATCGTTTCGTCAGAGAGAAACATATAAAAATAAACACCATAAAAGAAAATTTTGGTGAAGAGGTTGCAAAGCTCATTGATAGCGTGCTTGGTATGGCTGCAATAAATGTTGTCCAGATTGAGCATGATGAGCAGGTACTCGGCGGAAATAATGAAGAACAGCTAAAAAAAATAAGAAAAATGCTGGTTTCTATTATTGATGATGTACGGGTTGCTCTGATTAAAATTGCCGAGAGAACCTGTATCATTAAGTTAATCAGGAATGAGACAAAACAGAGACGTTTGGATTTAGCCAGAGAAGTTTTTTCAATTTATGCGCCACTTGCTCACCGCCTGGGGATTGGATATATAAAATGGGAGCTGGAAGATTTGGCGTTTAGCCATTTAAATTCCAATGCTTATAAACGGATAGCTAAATTGCTTGATGAGCGGCGTATAGACAGAGAAAAATACCTGAAAAAAAGTATTTCCACGCTCAATACAGAATTAGAAAAAGCCGGAGTATCTGCACAAATTCATGGCAGAGTAAAGCATATTTACAGTATCTGGAAAAAAATGCAGCGTAAAAGTCTTGAGTTTCATGAATTGTATGATATTCGCGCAATAAGAGTGCTGGTAAACAGAGTGCAGGACTGTTATATGGTGCTGGGTATCGTGCATAATCTCTGGCGTTATATTCCTCATGAATTTGATGACTATATTGCAACGCCTAAAAATAATGGCTACAGATCATTGCACACCGCAGTGCTTGGTCCTGAAGGTAAAACACTGGAAATACAAATTCGAACCCATGACATGCATGAAGAAGCAGAGCTTGGAGTTTGTTCTCACTGGGCTTATAAAGGGACAGATAATGAAAATAAGTCAGATAGTTATGATAAAAAATTAAACTGGCTGCGTCAGGTGTTGCAATACCATGATGAAATTGACAGAAATGTAGCTGATTTTGTTGATCAGTGGAGCAAAGATGTCAAGCAGGACCGAGTATATGTTTTTACCCGTGATGGGCATGTGGTAGATTTACCGTCGGGAGCAACGCCTGTAGACTTTGCTTACAAAGTCCACACTGAAGTGGGTCATCGTTGTCGGGGTGCAAAGATTAGTGGTCGTATTGTCCCCCTGACTTATACGCTAAAAACAGGTGATCAGATAAGTATACTAACGGCGGATAGTACCGGACCGAGCAGGGACTGGCTTAATTCTGAGCTGGGATATGTTTGTACCAGTCGTGCCAGAGCAAAAATTATCAACTGGTTCAGAAAGCAGGATAAAAATATAAATGTTGTCGCCGGAAAGAATATATTAAAAGAGGAGTGCCGGCGATTAGCGTTGACAAATGTTGATTATAAATTGCTGGCCCATGCAATGAATTTTAATGAAGAAAATGACCTTTTTGCTGCATGTGGTGCTGGTGATGTCCGTATTAAGCATGTGGTTAATCTTGCACAAAAACAGATTGCTTCAACAATAAAAGATGATTCTCTTTTCAGGTCGAAACAAGGTGCTGCGAACAGGCAGCATTATGGTAATTTTATTATTGAAGGTGTGGGCAATCTGTTGACTCAAATTGCAGGTTGTTGTAATCCTGTGCCTGATGATGCCATTCTGGGATATATCACTCAGGGCAGGGGGGTTACCATTCATAGGGCAGATTGTGCTAATGTATTTCAGTTGCAGGAACAGGAACCGGAAAAAATTGTAGCTGTCACCTGGGGACAATATCAAAATACTTCTTACCCCGTAAAAATCAGAATAGAAGCATTTGACAGACCCGGTTTAATTAGCGATATATTACTGTTGTTGGGTAATGAAAAAATAAATATTGCCAGCTTACGAACTTATGTTTCTACGCATAATAATATGGCTTCTCTTTTTATGAATGTTGAAGTAAACAACCTTAATGCTCTGGGTCGCTTGCTTTCAAAAATTAACCAGATTCCCAATGTTGTATCTGTTGTAAGAAATGGCAGAAAGTTGATGTATCATGAGCATAAAAAAAATGGTCAAGAAGTTGGGTTTGATAAAAGAAAAGCCAACATATTAGAGAATTAAGTTTACAATAAAAGAATGCGGTTAATATTTTTGCACTAAGCACTAAAGAGGTTCTGTGATATAACGAACACAGATTAATTGTGCCTAATTACTGATGTTACGCAATACACGGCTATAGACTTCTAAGTTGATCAAAGGCTTGCCTATAACCGTCATGTACAATTTTGCCTTTAAAGCAAAATGG
>JAPORK010000341.1 GCA_026710285.1 Endozoicomonadaceae bacterium
GTCAAAAGCAGCCGGGCTTCGACAGGCTCAGCCCACGGTGCGTTCAGTAAAGGTCTATATATTCAGCAGAAAATAAAACTATGAATGAAAATCAGAACTTAAAAAATGTGACTAAGAGACAGGTCTCCGGCAGAGGTTACCGGACCCGATAAACAGAGAAGTTATATTTTGTGATGATTACCTTTAATACATTCCCTCCCTGTCGGGAATGACCACAGATTTATGAAAAAAACAGCTTATTTATCTGATATGAATGAGTTATTACAATAATGAAAAATAGTCTGTTGTGCCAAAAAAACTTTGAATCGGGATTTATGGCACATCATTTAATATCAGGCATTGGTAATATGTTTCATTACTCTGAGCTGATCACTGATTCTTCTACTAAACTGCTCACGACGATTGATCATACGATCCAGTTTATCCTGTGATAATGAAGCATCTCCAGCCATATTGATAATTGCTCTGTGTATAACCACTTTGCCGAAAAGCAGAGAAGTCTGTTTGTGTAGTGATTCAACCACTTCACCCACTGTTTTTTCTGCCTCAGCCAGCATCGCAGGCAGGCAACGATCAATTTTCATTTCATGCTGACGCATCAGTTCAACCATGGTCAACTTTTTTCTGAACTGAAAGAAACGCTTAGCTACTGCCTGATCATCTCCGGGAATGAGTCGGGTACCCAATTCTTGTAACAACATCTCTCTGTTGCGCTGCACTCTGGCTATAGCCCAGTAAATCGCCTGTGTAGCATCGGCAGGTACCTGGGATTTAACAGTGTCTGACAGACAGGCAACGATTGTCTCACGCTTTGTTGCATTGCCCTGAAGAACCTGTTCTAACTGTCTTAATTCACAGGCTGCTGTTTGCACTGTTTTTAACTGTACATTGTATGTTTTGTCTGTGGTCACATCCTGTGCAAACTTGTTTTCCAGTGCTGTGGCCAGATGAGGATTTCTGGCTTGAAAATCAGCCCAGAACTGTGTATATAATTTTTCGTAAGCAAAATATCTTTTAACTGTATTATAACCACCGTTTTGCAAGCATGATCGGGTTGCTTCTCGGGCACGTTGTTCAATATCTGCCATACCCGGTTCCAGCATTACGGCTACTTTTTTATTGATTAACAGTGTCATATCTTTAAAAGGATCCGTCTGATAAAATAGCGCAGTTAATGACATTGAAAGCGCAGGTCCTGCGGTTATCGTATAACCAATCAGGGCAGGTCCGAGTACACTGACCACCACCGGTGTGGCAACCACTGAAACAACAATCGGCGCAACCACTGCCGTTGCTTTGATGGCTTCAGAACAGAAAGATAGAAAACTACCTTTGCCTTCTTTCCATAATGCAAAAGTGGCTTTTAAACGGGTAAATCGAATAGTGAACGGTCTGCACAACGCTTTTATAGCTGAATATTTTATCGAATGTCCTTTTGCCTGCTCAGCGAGAACTTCTGCACTGGTCTGCATAAGCTGAAGTCTGCGTGCAGCTTCCTGAGGTCCGTACTCTATTGTCATCATCGTCATGTTAATACCTTTGACATCTTCATCAGAAAGCGTGCTGACACCCTGTTTAACCATTGTGGTTGAAGCAATTTTAAATGCTGTTTTAAATGCAGACCACGCTGTTCCAAATACAGATCCTGATGCAGCTTGACTCATAATTTCAGCAGCTCCAACTGTCCCTGTAATCACCTCAGGTGCCCACTGAAAAAACTGACACAGGGCAAACATTCGTTTTAAAGCTGTTGCTTTCTCAGCATCTAAACAGGTGATATCCATGGCAGCTGGGTCAAACTGTTCAGTCATATAAGCAGCCATTGCTTCCATACTGATCCGTTTTTTAAACTGGTTGAAAATATTGTACAACTCTGATTTATTACTGACGGTATTTTCAATGACAGCAATTGTTTGTGCAACGTTACCGGCAAGTACCCGTGCCATATGTGGATGGTGCTCACAAAGCTCAGCATAATCTTCAAGCTGTTTTCTTACCGTATCTAACAATGCATTTGAAGCACCTTTTTGAATTGAGAAACTGGTTCTGCAGGCTTCAGAAATACTGATTTGACCAGAAACTGTCTTATAAATAAAATTTACGACATTTTTCATCTGGTCTGCCATTACTCCTGCTGCTGTACATACCTGTCCGGGTAATGCCTGAATCTGTGCATTTATCTGCGTGGTGAAATCATAACTGAAATGGTACTTTAACTGGTATTCCAGATAAATATCACGCAACCTTTGATGAACCGGTATTTCAGCACCACGCAATAAGTGACAACCCAGACCACTGATCATTCCGGAAAAAGTAAATTTTTCGCTTAACAATGCAGCGGGAGGACGTAACGCTTCTAATGCTGCAATTTTTTTCAGATGAACTTCAAAGTCTGCCTTTTTGCTGTTTTTCAGTTTATCAGCTGAGTCAATATGTGCTCTGGTCTGAGTGAACAAATACTCAATTTGTGCTTTTATCAGGGCATCTTTTGCCTGAAGCATACATTTTTGTTCTTCAAAAGAGTTAACATTCATGGACAATGATAAAAAATATTGTAATGCTTTTACACAACCAGCAATACCCTGTTTATCTGCAGAAGCAAGATGCGCTTTGATTTGCTTAACGGTCATCGTTCCATCAGGAAACCACAGAGGAGAATCAGCGGCTTTGTTTTTATTGATATAACTTTGCATTGTAACAAGCTGTAATACTTCCAGTTTATTACTGATTTTTTCATCTACAGTATAGTTACATGCTTTTGCTTGTCTGACCAGGTGAGTCAAACGACACAACCATACCTGATTATTCCTGGCTTTACCAGCAGGCGTTTGCATTTCGGATAACAGCTGTTGTTCATACAAAGCGATTAACTGCTGTGTTAATGATCCCCGGATCCAGGCGATTAAAGGTTTGTCCGTTGCCATCAGCGTTTTTAGAAAATTACTTTTATCAGTAGCTTCTGTATAGCCCTGCAAACCATCCTGCACGGTACTGTCTTTACGCCGTGCTTCTTTGTAAAATTCACTAAAAAGCGCTTCGACCTGTTCAGGAGCAGTTTCACACAAAGACTGAAGATTCTCTGCTGTGGTAGCATGTTCAGGATCAAGTTGTCCGTTATCAAAGAGCCAGATAATGCTCTGCAATAAAAAGTTCTCATGATGCTTATACGCTTCTGTGTTACAAATTTCCTGTATGGCTTCTTCTATTTTCTCTGGGTTGTGTTGCCAAACCAAATACTGGCTGCTTGTAAGAGCAAGATCTGTTGGATCAGTTAAAGCAGAAGATTGTACGATACTTTCTGGAACAGCTGTTAATTTGGGATGTTCAGCAATACCTGCCAGCTGCAACAAGGCTAAATCATAACGGTCTGCAAAAGGAACCCGGTTTTCTTTCTGCTCAAAAACTTTCAATGAACGTAACAGATAATCAAAATCTGTCTCTGCACTGCTGGCAGATGCTTTATCCAGCGCCTCCAACATTGCCTGAATCTCTTGCTCTTGTTCAGTTCCATCGTCTTCATTATCACCAAGATGCATCATTTCTGCATCATTATATACATCCTGATAGCATTGCAAGCGGGTTTTTATCAATGCTAAGGCGAGCGACTGATCAAAAAGATACAATCGTTTCAGTACACAATGGCTGTTGTCACCTGAGATAAATTCAACCACACTCATATTCAGATGATCTGCCTGATTTTTTAAGCTTTGAATGAAACACTGAGCACGCTCTGCTGCTGGCTGAGAAGCGTTACCCGTATTAAGCCGGGGCATATCTGATGAAACATTAGTGGCTGTTCGTGTGGGATCAAGTGCTATTTTACGCTCATTAAGCCTTAAACAGACATTAGGTGCAATGGCTGAGGGCTTCAGACCATTTGGTACAACCACACGGATATTTCCCCGTTGTGCCTGTTGGTTAACAGAGTAGATGCCTTCCGTTTGCTGTGGTTTATCTCTGTTTATATGCAGCATAATGGGGATCTCCTTATCCTTAATCACTTCCTTTGTGAGTAATAGTAAGACTGCTGTTTTTTTGTTAAGTTTCTGTTACTGACTGGTTATGCGACTAAGGTATGAAGGGATGGCTATTATTACCTGGAGGGAATAATTTACAAGCTATATATAAAACCAGCCAGGCATCTTCTATCATACTGATTTAAAAAGAAATTTATCTACTTCTCAAAAATGGAATTCAGTCAACAGATAATTCAGATATTTTTTCTGGCATTTATTAAACACCTGAATTGCAACTATCTGCATTGTCGACAACCGGTCTGAACTCATCTGTAGACATGAGTTTACCCCGCAGAGCTATATCAACCTGTCCCTGTAGTTTACATAACAGCCTATACTGATAAGGGGCATCTTCACATAGCTTTTCAACCATAAGCTGAAGATTTGTATCCTTTTGTTCCAGCAGATTTACGATATCTTCGGTAATATATGCAGGACAAAACCCAACGTTCTCCTGTGGATTGGTTGCACATACCAGTGTTGCACATCCATCATATTTATTGTCATAATCACGCTGTAATGATAACACATCACCCGCTTTTAATTGTGATACCCGGTCAGCAGCAGACTGAGGAAGATGTCTTAAACCATGTGCAAAAAAATAGTATTCCAGCATTCCATCCTGTGCGGGTATTAACGGTTTAAATACCTGTAAGTTATCAGTGGTTCGGGCACCACCTGAGCGGCTTAAAATTTCAAATGGAGAAGCCTGTTCTGTTAACCCAAGCCATTTTACAAAACAAGGAAATTCAGGACGTTTTGGTGATAATATTCTGTTGCCAAACAGAGGAAAAAGTGCTTGTGAATAATAAACTGTCTGCAAATCTGACATACCAATAAAAGGGACAAACTTATCTGACGTAAATGCTCCTTTTGTATAATTAAACACATAGCGCTGTTCATGCTGTTTTAACAGTCCTACTACATGCCATCGCCTTGTATCTGGTGCCTGCCATGCAAGATATACAGCGTTATTTCCCGTGTCTTCTTTCATCATTCAGCAGCCTTGTACGGTTTTCTAAAATCATCTGTATTGCAAATTTTTTTGATATTTCTGACACAATTTCTGAATATATCGTTATTTATTTTTTTATTCTTTATTACGATAAAAAATGGCAAAAAAATATTCGTTGTTATACAGAATTTATGCAACCCTCTGTTAACTACTTTAAAAAACCGTATATAATCGTATATGCCTCTCTTAAATTTTTGTCCGCTGCTTTTTTTCCTGAAAGACCAAGCTTTTCAACACAGACCTTCCATGTGTGTCCCTGCGCTATTTTCATAACAAGTAGAGATTGTTGCTCTTTGTTTAGCAGAGAAAATTTAGCGTGCACAATAGCATGCAACAATGCCTTGTGCAATGTACAAACAACATAATCATAGAGGCGATAGCCATGAATATAAGCCTCAATTGATTTTATCTCAGCCTCTGAAAATATCACCGGTAAAGAAACCGTATAAAGGTGAGTGAATAGAGTAATACAGACCGGTAATTCTAAATTTTTTAATGGCTCTTTGAGAAGGTGAGGTAACTGATTTAAGAAATGAGATTGTGCTTGTTGTACTATCTGTTTCCCTGTTTCAGACAAAGGATAAACAACGGTTGACGCATGACAAGCGCTGCTGGCATCACATCTGCTGCTGATACCAATAAATGAAAATCCATTTTTTTTCCAGAAGGACAATAAAGCAGCTGTTGCACCAAAATTACTACCCACATAGTCATAATTTGCTGTTTGCATCTGACTGATAATATTCGTTACCAGCATGCTACCGAGCCCAATCGACTGAAGTGCCGGATGCACAGCGATACGCTGAATCCTCACACAACGTGCACTAAGTGCGTCGATGGTATTACATTGTGTCGCCAGTAATTGTGGCAACATCTTTCCGCGCAGGCGCCGCTTTCCAAAATAAACATCCTGCTGTAAACCGGAGTCAACAGGTTCTTCACTAAACGTTAAAGCCACCCCCAGTACAATGGTACGTTCATTATGTGAAGAAATGAGTGTATGTATTTCAATGTCAGGCGCATCGAGCAACCGCCTGAAGTCAGCAGGTCGTGTCTGATAGTGAGAAATAACTAATAACCCAAAAATTTGTGACAACAAATCATGCTGAGCCAGTAGCATTTTCTGAGTACAAATCACATATCGGTAACCTTGCTGTTTGTAAGCAACTAAAGCTTGCTGATCAGAAGCAGGGATGCTATTGAGTCCTAATAGATCAAATATCAAGCGTTCGGCAGGATCATCTTTTGCCCAGCGTATGGGTGTGTGCATGTGAAGGTGCTTATAACCGGGATAACTGGCTTGCAGGATTTTTTGAAAACGCACAGCAAAACCTCTTCCAGTACCTTCATAACCATGAATTGTGGTAGAAAAAACAATTTTTTTATAATATGTCAGCCATTTCTGCATCAAAGGTGCGGGAATAGCTGCCGCTTCATCTACCAGTAAAATGTCTGTTTCAGGTAAAGACGCTGTTAACAAATCGGGTGCAATAAACCGAATAGTACCCGAAGCATGTTGAATCTGTGTATCTGCGTTGTTACAAAGACCATCCACCAGCAATCTGTTTGCACAGGAAAAGAGTGATTTAACTGTGGCAGGTTGTGGAGCTGTCACGATAATATGAGCAAAGGATTGCGCCTGGTTAATTATCCAGGCGGCAGCTAGCCCCAGAGCAGATGATTTTCCCCGCCCTCTGTCTGAAGTTAGAACAAAAACACCTGGCTTTTGAGCATGACAGAGTGTTGTAATTGCTTTTATTGCCTGTTCCTGTTCAGCTGTTACAGCACCAAATAAGCCATCACCTTGTTGCTGATTATTTTGTTCAGCTCCCTTTGTTACAACAGGCATTTCCTGTTCTGTCGGAATAGCAGCATTATCAGTTATCACAACAACTTCTGATGCTTGCTGTATTAAATTAACTGTTCGCTGAATAAAGTATGATTTACGACCTAAAGAAGATAATGCAAACAGACGTCGATTTTCAGGATCATCACTGTTTATCCATCGGTTAAATTCAGGCGTTAATAAAATGAGTATGCCGCCACCACGAATAACGCCTGATACAAGACCAAAGGCATCAATATTGAATCCGGAAAAAGTATCATAAACCAGTATATTTTCTTCCTGACCCAATAGAGATGCAACCTTAGATACCGGAATAATAATACGCTGCACAGAAGGTATGTGCTGATTCGTGATCCAGATTTGTCTGCTATGCTTTTTTAAAAGCTGCTCAGCTTTAAGTATTGTCCACTGATATTGACCACTAATAACAAAGAAATGTCTGTGCTGTGATATAAGTGAAGTCATCAATTTTTTAGTGTTGTTCATATAAAAGAATGCTTCTCTAGTGACGCCAGAAACCTGGAGTTAATAATATCAGCAAAGGAATGATTTCAAGCCGACCGAGTAACATTATAAGACTTAACAACCATTTAGCAAAAGGAGGAAAAGAAGCGAAAGATCCAAAAGGACCTGTTACTTTAGTAAGACCAACACCGACAGAAGAAAAATTACCAATAACACTGCTGATAATAGTTGTGAAATCAAAATTTGTCAGACTAATCAGCAAACAAGCAATGCTGAATATTGCGAGATATAAAAAATAAAAAGCAACCAATGATTTTAAAATAGCATCTGATATCGGATAACCACTATATTTATACTCAACAACAGCCTGAGGGTGTACCTTTCTTTTTATTTCTGTTAGTAAGAGCTGAAAACTAATTTGCAAACGAAATATTTTTATACCACCAGTAGTAGAGCCAGAACAACCGCCTATAAAAGCAAGAAAAAAGAACATAAAGGTAGCAAAAGATCCCCATGTGTCATAGTCTGTTAACACAAAACCTGTTGTAGATATAACCGACGTGGTATCAAAAGCAGAAAGTGTAAAAGCTTTTAAAAATGAGTACTCAGAATGCTGCCATAACCAAAGACTCATTATTAACCATATACAGACTACCATTGTAATAAAAGTACGTACCTGACTGTTTTTTAACAGTGCCTTATAATTTCCTCGAAAAAAACACCAGACCAATGCCATAGGAACAGATCCAAACAACATGAAAAAAATAATCGTCCAGTACATGGTTACATTATCATAGTAAGTGATAGAATCATCATGTGGTGAAAATCCTCCGGTTGATACTGTTGAAAAACCAAAATTAATGGCATCAAACCACTTAACTCCTTCTATTTTAAGTAAAACAATACAGAGGATCGTTGCAATACTGTAAACAACAAGATCGCGTTTGGCAACATCAGTATATCGGGGCATTATTTTTTCGGAAACGTCAGACAATTCTGTTCGAAGTAAACGAGCTCCTCCCACTTTTAAAAAAGGAAAAACAACAATGCTAACAAGAACAAATCCCAGTCCTCCAATCCATTGTAAAAAGCTTCTCCAAAAAATAGTACCGGGGCTTACTTCAGATAAGCGGGTAAAGATAGTTCCACCACAGGTTGTAACACCTGAGATAGCTTCATAGGTGGCATCAACATAAGGAATATTTTCAGCAAACATCATAGGCAATGCTGCTATCAGTCCTGAGCCAGCCCAGATCAGATTAGTTAGCAAAAAAGTCTCTTTAGTATTCAGATCATAGTTTTTCTGTCTTGTGATAAGAAAAAGTGTGGAACAAATGGCAACAACCATAAATGAACAAACAAAATAAATGATAGATGAATGTGTATGATTGTAATGCAAATTTACAAATGCAGGAATTATCATAAATAACCCCAACAGTGAAAACACCGCATTTGCCACATGGAAAACTAATTTAATATTCATAGCAATTCATGTACTACCTGGTTTCGACCAAATTATTCTAAATCAATTTTTTAACATAAACTGATTAATGATAGAAAAAGAGCATTGAAAGTAAATTTTTTTATTTGTATCTGCACAAATCTTTTCACAGAAAAAAGAACATTACTCAGATAAGAACAGAAATTTTACATTATTTTTACATAGTAAATTCAATAAAAATTAGTTAACAGAACAATTTTTTTATTTTAGTTTGTCCCCCAATAAATAACTTATCAAAAAGGTGACCATGCCGGTTCTTGTGCATCACAATTCATTGCTGGGAAATTGTAACTTACGGCTCCATTTGTAGTGATCATCTCCAAAATATAACGCTCTTTGCTAAAAGAGGAAAATATTAGCATTTTTCCATTAGGGGCAATACAGGGCGAATCTTCAAGTGGATGATCTGAAATTATTTGCATGACTCCGGTTTTTACATTTAAAACAGCAATATTAAAAGCTTTTTCACCCAGTCTTTTGGTCACTATTGCAATATGATAACCATCAGGGAACACTTTGGCACGCGCATTAAATCCATTTTCAAAAGTTAATCGGATAACTTTTTTTGACTTTAAATCTATTTTGTATATTTGTGCACTACCATCACGGTTTGATGTGAAGACAATGTTTTGTCCGTCAGGCATCCAGTCCGGTTCAGCATCAAGTGTACCTACACCAAAAGTAATCTGTTTTAATTCCCCTGTTTGAAGATTTTTGATATAAATATGCGAATCTTTACCTTTGGATAAAGCCATCGCTAACATAGTACCATCAGGAGAAAAAACCGGTGAAGCACTCATTGCATAACCTTGCACTATAATTTGACGTTTTTGTGTAGCCAGTTCCTGAATATAAATTATCTGCTGTGAGTTCTTAGTATACGTTGTATAAGCAACTCGTTTACGATCAGGAGACCAGGTCGGTGACATAATAGGTTGTGAAGAACTCACAATAGTAACCGGGCGATGACCATCTATATCAGCATACACCAGTTTATACACAACAGGTGACTCTCTCCTCTGGGCACAAACATAGAGAAGCTTTGTTGAAAAAATCCCACGCATTCCGGTAATTTGTTGATAAACCTGATCACTTATACCATGGGACAGCGGGCGTAGCTGTCCTTTTTGTCCTTCTATAAGTCCTGAAAATATTGTTGCGTGTGTATCAACATTGAACAAATCATACTCAATGCGATAGTTTCCAGAAGGCAGCTTTTTAATCCGACCAATCAGCAGATATTTTACTTTTAATTTTTTCCAGTCAGGAAAATAAATGTCCTTCGCATTTGACGGAAAGCTAAGAAAAGAATCAGAAGAGACAGGAGAAAATTGTCCGCTTAATTTAAGGTCATTACTGATAACAGTAGCAACATCAACCGGTAGCAGTTGACTGCTATCAGAAAGAAACGGCACCACAGCGACAGGTATAACCTGCGTGTTCCCCTGCGTTATGTCAATATTTATTTTTGCTTTTAGTATTACGGACCATGAACAAAATATTATTATCGCAAAATAATACAGTGTTCTTATATTTTTTATTATGGTAAACACTTTTTTCATTGTATAAGATCCTGCGGAGAGAAAGTCAATGTTAATGTCTGGAAATATTGTTCAAATAAATGAAGTTTGATCTGTCTGAAAAAATCAAAAGGCGCTGATATTTTTATTGCCTGTAGTACAGACTGATCAAAATCAGGACTGATACTATGCTTTTCTACAGACAATTGTTTTAATTCTCCCGTAGCAGTAAAAGATACGGTAATTGTTGCAGTCATCTGCCTGGTTATATTAGGAGGATATTGCCAGGCATTAGAAATTTTTTGTTTTATTAACGCAACATAATAAGCAACCTGCTGTCGGTCTTTTTCAATGTTTTCCTGTTCTT